>JAGFXI010000364.1 GCA_017861095.1 Deltaproteobacteria bacterium
TCCCAACCAGCGGCCGAGATGAGATGGCAGTCGTTGGAAAGACGGGTTGTCGGACAGCCTCTCCACTCCGGTTTCGTGTACACGATGAACGCCGACCAGCCCAATAGGAAATTTCGATGTGACCCTCTCTGCCATCGCTTGGCACCGGGGGCGTGGCATGGGGGATGCAGCCGGGTTGGAGCGAGTGGTTGCCGGTCATGGTCTGGCGGTTGGAATAACTCGTGATTGCTCGCCAGGAGAAGAGGAGGCGGCATGCTGAGCGAATTCTTCGGGGCTCTGAGCGAGCCTTGGCAGGAGGTGACGACCGGTAAATTTGTCGCCGCTGCCGTGGGGCTTCTGGTCTTATTCCTCGTTTTGTTCTTCGACAAGGACGGATTCGTTTTCCTGCTGGATCACGCCAACCTCGCCTTCCACGAGGCCGGGCACCCCATCTTCGGGCTCTTCGGGGAGACCCTTGGCCTGTACGGAGGGACCATCGGCCAGCTCGTCTTCCCGCTTGTTGCCCTTGCCATCTTCTTGATGAGACGGGAGCCCGTCTCCCTTACCCTTGCCGGAGTTTGGCTTTTCGAGAATTTTTTGAACATCGCCCGCTACATGGCGGATGCTCGGACGCAAGTGCTGCCGCTCGTCGGCGGTGGCGAGCACGACTGGACCGAGATCTTCAGCCGGTGGCACGTGCTCGCCTACGATACGAGAATTGCCGGGTTTGTCGCCTTCGTCGGCTGGACGGGGATGATTGCCATGGCGCTATGGCTGGCGTGGCGATGGCACGAGGACAGGCGCTGACAAAAAGGACGGTCGGAACTGACCGTCTTGTGGGGTTCAATCCTCAGTCGCATTAACAACCAATTGAGGCGCTCCCATCCGCGCCGTGGGGGTCAACAGGGCGGCGTGGTGATTGCGCCGGCTACATGAAAAACTCCTCCTTGAGCCCCTCCAGGAAGCCCTCGGGTTTTACTTGGAGCAGGAGCTCCAGCTCGCCCTTGTCGAAGTACATCCCCGAGCAGTCGGTGCAGCGGTCGACCATGATGCCCATGTGGTTGACCTCCTCCATCTGGTGGCCGCACTTTGGGCATCGCATCCAGTGCTGGGTCTTCAGCTCCGCTTTCTTCTGCTCCGCCCGCTTGGCGTCGAGCTCTTTTCGCTTGCGTTCGATGAGTTGTTTGTTCAGGTTGTAGAAATGCTCTTCCTCCTTCGACATTTTCTTTATGTCCTCTTTCACCATAGGTCCTCCGATCATTGCGATTGATATTGTCCGGTTCCGTTAGGTCTCGAAAAGGCCGAACAAAGGGGGCACTCACGACTTATAGGAAAAAGCTCCCATGCTGTCAAGCAGCAGAAGCCACCCTATCTAGGCGGCGAGAAAGGTTTCGCCGTGCTTGAGATCGACGAGATGATCCGCAAGGCCTTCCCGTTCCATGGCCCGGCGAATATCGATCGGGGGGTAGTACACCGGCTCATCTCCCAGCCGGAACGTCCCCCAGTGAGCGATGATGAGCCGCTTGGCTTTGAGCTCCTTGAAAGCCCTCGCCGTCTCGTCGGGGTTCATGTGGCTTCTCGCCATGAACCACCGCGGTTCGTAGGCGCCGAGGTTAATGATGGCGAGGTCCGGCGAGAACTCGCGGCCGATCTCCTCGAAGCGGTCGAAGTGGGCCGTATCCGCCGCGAGATAGATCGTCGGTCCGGCGGCCGTCCTCAGGATAAAGGACCCCCACAGGGACCGGTTGGGGCCCTCGATGGGATTGCGCATGGTCCAGTGGTTGCAGGGGATGAGGGTAATCTCCCGCTTCCCGTCCGAGTAGGTGTCGAACCAATCGAGCTGTGTCCTCCGGCTCATCCCCAGGTCCGTGAAGATGTCCCGGTAGCCGAGGGGCGTGACGACGTGGGTGCCGGAGCCCAAAAAGGCGAGGGAGTTGGTATCCAGGTGATCGTAATGCCCATGGCTCACCAGCACGTGGTCGGGGTGGGGCATTTCCCGAAGATCAAAGGCCAGAGGCGAGAAGTTCTTTATCCACCGGAAAAGGCCAAAAAATACAGGGTCCAGCAGGATGTAGGAGTCCCGGTCCTTGATCATGAAACTGGAATGGTTAATGAACGTGATCGAGAGCCCGCGGTACTGGCGAATGGGCGCCCAGTCGATGACGACGGGCCTCACCTCTTCGTTATTGTAAAGATCCTTAAAATTGTTCTCGCCGAAGAGTTTCCAGTGGAGCACGCGCAACATGTTGCCGTGCTTCTTTGTGGTGAAGGGATTCAGAAACCTGTCCGAGCCGTGATGGAGCTTGGCACGAACCAGCTCCCGCAAGGTGTAATCGTGGGCCTGGCAGGGAAGCCCACATTCCTCCTCCGACGCCGCCCGTGCGGGCAAGACCCCTGAACCTGAAAGCATGGCTCCGACCGCGGCCATCTTGCCCCAGCGAAGCACTGTGCTCAGGAATGTCCGTCTATCCGTTAACCCGTCAGCCATCCTACGCGGCCTCCAGCAGGTATGGACTGGAATTGTACGCCCGTGCGGATTAGATAATCATACCAAGTTGCCGCGGCAAGTCCCACGGGGGACGAAGTGTCAATGCAAAGGGGGGAAGGGGGAGGCACGGGGTCGGTTCAGAGCCGCCCCATCCAGGCGAGGAGCCGGGCGGTGCCGGAGAGGTCGGGTACCACGAGATCGGCTCCTGTCTCTAGCAGGACCTCCAGGGGATATGGGCCGGTAGCCACGGCTAGGGAGAAGGCCCCGTGCACGCGAGCGCACTCCACGTCCTTCGGGGTATCTCCAATCACCAGGCAAGCGTTGGGATTCAGGGATATCCCCCGTTGCTCCCGGAGACGCTTCAGAGCAATGGGTAGGAGGACGTTCCGATCTTCGCCGTCGTCGCCGTAGGCACCCACGGAGAAGTACCGGTTGAGATCGAAGGACTCGAGCTTGATCCGCGCGCCCTCCTCGAGATTGCCGGTGAGGAGGCCGAGGGTGCAGCCGTCGGTGTTCTGCAAGCCCTCGATGAGCTCTCTCGCGCCCGCCTTAACGTGGCCGCCGCCCTTGGCTACCTCCAAGCGGAGATTCGCCACGTAACGGCCGGCGACCAGGGAGATCATACGGTCCCCGGCCTCGAGACCAAGCTTCTCTAACCCCTCGCGGATAATCGCGAGAT
>JAGFXI010000365.1 GCA_017861095.1 Deltaproteobacteria bacterium
ATTCAAGGAAACTCCCGTTGGGATCAGTGGGCCGAGTTAAAGGCCGCGACGAGCTTAAGCGTCGCAAAGTGATGGGAGACGCTCACACGAAAGGCAAGGTCAAATATGCGACCGCAACGCGTTGGTGCCCCCGAGAGATCCTCACCCAGACTATCATTTTCCTCGGGCAAGGAAAGGCGCGCTCCCTGGCCGGATGCTCGGGGATCACTTCAAGAGTTGGATTATTCGAGTTAGTATTCTCTCAGAGCATACTCATTCCGGGGCGGAGCGTCTCTCAACTTTACGGCCGTCACACGGGCAAGAGGCGAGTGATTTCGAGCGTGAAGCAGGCTCCGCTGAACGTCTGAGGACGTCCGGTGGCACACACGAACTACTTGGTAGCAGGAAGGGCTACACAGCCAGACAGGAACACCCCGGGACCCATCCGAGGGAAAGGAGGAGCTAGCGATGGAACTTCAAGACTATTGCCGCAACGTGCACATCGAGCTTTCCGGCTGGAAGGCGAAGATGTATGACATCGTCCGGAGGCTGGACAAGCTGCCCACAGGCGATAAGGCGAAGGTCGTGGACCAGGTGAACGATTTACACATCATTGTCGAGGAGCTGGAGGATCGACTGTACATCATTGTCGAGGAGCTGGAGGATCGACTGTTCTCGCTCGAAAAGGAATGCCCCACGGAGTGGTCGCCGGTACGAACCGAAATCCAGAACAAGCTCCAGGCCCTGGGCTACAAATGGGAGGAGGCCTGGAAGGCCTATCCCGGTGGTTTCTACGGCGGCTAACGGCTCTAGCGCGAGTTCGACACAACCCACTCAGGATGGACAGTGGGGATCGAGAGGCGAGAGTACACGCTTGCTCTCGCGTCTTTTCCTTTTCCCATGGCTCCCCGGGGGTGCACTCCCGGAGACCGGCCGGAGGCGGCTCAATCCTCCTCGACGGTGTGGGATGCGCGGCTGAAAGCGAGGATCCCGGTCACACGGACGGTGAGCCTTCTCCGGGTTTGCGGGAGAGGGCGAGCGCCGACAGAGGGCTGAAGAGGGCTTCCACTACAGTTGATATGGTCTCTCTCCCCCAAGAGGAGTCGGGCCTAGAGTGCTCGAGCCCGGATCCGGCATCGCGGCTGTATACCGACACTTCCGGTCTCCATGGCTGCACTCCTCCAAGACTCCTGGCCGCCTATTCCATGAAGTACCTGAGCTCCCGCTGGTACTCCGTACCCCGTAGCTTCCGCAGGGCCTTCTGCTCGATCTGGCGGATCCGCTCCTTTGAGACGCGGAACCGCTTCCCGATCGTCTTCAGGGTCTGATTCGGCTGCCCGTCGATCCCGAAGCGGAGCCTTATGATCTCGCCCTCTTTCGGGCTCAGGCAGCTGAGAGCCTTCCGCGTCACCATTGACAAATCTTCCTTACTCAGGACGTCGATGGGCGAGACACCGCCGTCGGTGGCGAGGAAATCCCCGAGCCGCCGATCGTCGTCTCCAACCGGCGCATCCAGGTAAAGGGGCTGTCTCCAAATATCCATCACCTGCATGAGCCGCTCGACGGGGAGTCCGCTTCGGACGGCCACCTCGCTCACCGTGGGCTCGCGATGCAGTTGTTTCTCCATCTGGTGCAAGATCTTCAGGTAGCGGATTCGCATCTCGACGAAGTGAAGGGGAAGCCGCACCGTCCGAGTCTTGTCGTAGATGGCGCGGATCATACCCTGCCGCACCCACCAGGTGGCGTAGGTGCTGAAGCGGTTGCCCTTGCGGTAGTCGTAGCGGGAGACCGCCTTGAGAAGTCCTATGTTGCCCTCCTGGATGAGATCCAGGAGCCCCAGGCCCCGGTTGCGATAGCGCTTGGCCATGCTGAGAACCAGGCGGAGATTGCCCTCCACCGTGGCCTTCTTCGCGGCGGTCATCCTGGCGACGATGGGTTGGGCCTGTTCGATGAGACGCCGGGCGCTTTCCGGCGCATCGCCCCGGGTCGCGATCTCTTCCAGCGTTGTCATGATCTGGGAGACCATCTTCTCCCGCAAGCCGGGGTAGAGACTCTCCTTCTGCCGCCAGAGACGAATCTTTCCAGCCAACTCGGTCAGGCACCTTTCCAGCCGCCGCCGATCCAGAATCAATCCGATCAGCGCCTCCTGAGCCTCCCGAATGGTTCGCGCCAGGTCGAGCTCGCGCTCGCGGTCGAGGAGCGGATGCCGGGCTACCTCTTGCATGTAGCGTCTGAGAAGAACCCGTTCGCTGAGATCCTCGGACTTCTTGGAAGCAACGACGTCGGGCGCGTCGGCGTCCTCGCCCTTACCCTCCAGGGCCTCGGAGCGTCTGTGATCATCGGCGCTGCTCCAATCCGATAGAGGACCGACAGGTGCGACCGTGTCGGCCATGGCCGGCGGCACTTCCCAAGGCGTCTGCTGTTCGACTTCGTAAAGTCCGTGACGCGCCATCATGAGCCTCCTTCGTGCTCTCCCGCAGGCTGATCGTGAAGGTGGTCCGAGGGAAAGCCGTGTTCCTGGTCGGTTGTGGCAAGAGGTGGGCTTTCTTTCTGGGCGTGTTCAGCGCCTGGTTGAGCCCCGCGCTCGCGCTTTCGTCGGTCCCGGTGGTTCTTCCATAGTTAGTCTGATGGCGGCGGAAGTAAATACTGCCTAGAGGGTATATTGCCGGGAAAAAGGGGGTATACGATACCTACTAGCACAGGGGGCGTGAGATTCCCAGCGCGGGTGCCGGAGGTAGGATAGAAGCTCAGTTTAACCCCTCAGGAATGGGTCATTGGGGGCGCAGTAAGAAACTGTACGTCGTGATGAGAAAGTTAACGCGACCCGTTCCGTAGGAAGGATTACATATCATCAGCGGCTCCGGTCTCGATGGATTGAGCGTACCACAAAATCCAGGGATGGGTCAAAAGGAATGCCCCGACCGCAACATCTTGGCGCGGGCCGGGCCCTCCGTGATCGCGGGAAAGATGAGAGGTTCACACCCAGGCGATCAGTCGCGGACTGTGACTCGTAAAGATGATGCGTAACCGATCAAGCTCACCTGCAGCTTTGTAGCGTAGCGAAAAAGCGGTCAGGTGTAGCGCCTTGTTATGCATAGGTTGTTTTTTGAAACACGAATATAATGCCTAAATCACTTGTCGACGAATTAATTTACGATAGGATAATATAAAAATCGAGATCCACACAATAGATCGCAGGCTCATTGCAGCAACGGTTCTTGTCTCATATCCACCACCATTAAGTATGTGTATTCCCAAGATTGAAAATACAATAATAGTTGCGATTGCTATTAAAAGAGACAACCAAACAGCCCAACGCAGTCGCATCCAAATGCCTACTCCGGCAACCAGGTAAATAAATCCTGCCAAAAAGTTAAACCAAACCACGAATAAAACATAATTACCGGCAGCTTTCTGATATAGACTGCCGCCAAATAAGACCTGTCCACCGGATTTGATAGTCAGCAATCCAAATACAATAGCAATGGCTGTGGCTATCCAAATAGCAATAGTTTTGTCTGAATTGATTAGTTTCATAGTACCCCTGCCAAATTTAACTTCTCTATATTCTACAACTCATTAATTCGATACCTGCAGATTCAACCATGAGGCATACCAAAGTAAGAGTTCTTGCGGCGCGGAGTCGACGCCAAGTCCCAGTTGAACTAAACCGCTTTTCACGTATAGTAACGATATGGGTGGACTTCCTCCGC
>JAGFXI010000070.1 GCA_017861095.1 Deltaproteobacteria bacterium
GGCAAGTGAGCCCTGCATCGAGGCTGATCTTCTGGACCCGGCAGCCGAAACGCTCGCGGAGCACCGTGTTGAGATCGAGATACCGTCTGGTCAACATACAAAGTAGTATATATAATCCCCGCTGCAAGAGCCAGGGATGCCCCCACGAAGTAGTCGGGAACTTTCATGAGTGTATATCCTAAGAGCTACGACGTCATCGTTGTCGGCGCCGGCCATGCAGGATGCGAGGCAGCCCTCGCCGCAGCGCGCATGGGCTGCCGAACCCTGGTGTTCAGCATCTTCCTCGACACGGTGGCTCATATGCCCTGTTCGCCCTCTGTGGGCGGATTAGGGAAAGGGCACCTGGTACGAGAGGTGGACGCTCTCGGCGGGGAGATCGCCAAGGTCACGGACCAGACCGCCATCCAGTTTCGAACCCTCAACACTCGGAAGGGACCGGCGGTACAGGGGACCAGAACCCAAAATGACAAGGTGCGCTACCGCACCTGCATGAAAGCCGTCATCGAGCGTCAGGAGAACCTGGAGGTCAAACAGTCACTGGTGGAGGAACTCCTAGTGGAAGGGAACCGAATCGTTGGGGTTCGTGACCACCTCGGGGTCGAGTTCCTAAGTTCCGCGGTGGTCCTCACCACCGGGACCTTCCTCCACGGTCTGATCCACATCGGCAATCAGCAGATACCTTCGGGCCGGGCCGGCGAGTTTCCCGCCAATGGATTGGCGGATAATCTCGCCGGCCTCGGGTTTCAGCTGGGCCGCATGAAGACCGGGACCCCAGCGCGAATACGGCGAAAGAGCATCGATTTCTCTCAGTTCACAGAGCAAAAGGGCGATGAGGACCCGCGCCCCTTCTCCCTCTTCACCAAGACGATCCTGCTCCCCCAGGTCTCCTGCTTCATCGGCCGCACTCACACTCGGACCCACGAAATCGTCCGACGGCATATCCATCTCTCTCCCCTGTACAGCGGCGCCATTAGAGGTGTGTCCGCTCGGTACTGCCCGTCGCTGGAAGATAAGGTGGTGAAATTCCCCCATAAGGAGCACCACCAGATCATCCTGGAGCCAGAGGGGTTGGATACGGAAGAGATTTACGCGAGCGGTACCGGTAACTCGCTGCCCTACGAGATTCAGCTCCAGCTGGTGCGATCGGTGCCGGGTCTGGAGGAGGCGGAGATCATGCGCTGCGCCTACGCCATCGAGTACGACTTCGTCTTACCCACCCAGCTGCTGCCGACCCTCGAAAGTAAGAGAATCAAGGGGCTGTTCTTGGCCGGACAGATCAACGGCACTTCGGGTTACGAAGAAGCTGCGGCGCAGGGGATCTACGGTGGGATCAACGCGGCGCTCCAGGTGCAGAAACGACCGCCCCTCATCCTGGATCGCTCCGAGGCCTATATCGGGGTCATGGTGGACGATCTGGTGACCCGGGGAACTCGGGAACCCTACCGTATATTCACCTCGCGGGCCGAGTACCGGCTCCTTCTTCGGGAGGACAACGCCGACTTCCGCCTCATGGGAAAGGGCCACGAGTTAGGGCTCATAGGCGGTGATATGCTCAAAGAGATGCGGGAGCGAAAGCGACAGCTCGCCGTTGAACTGGACCGCATCGGCAGGGTGCGGCTCAAGTCTACGGAGGAGGTAAATAGCTACCTGCGCGGCAAGAAATCGGCTCCCCTCGGCGGCAGCGTCCCCCTGGTTCAACTCCTGAAGCGGCCGGAGTTCGCCTACGCTGATCTCGAGGCCCTGGGGGAGGGAGCTCCCGATCTGCCGGCACCGGTGAAGCGGCAGGTGGAAATCCATTGTAAGTATGAGGGGTATCTGCAGCGGCAGGAAGCGGAGGCACGGAAATTCAAGGACCTCGAGCGGATGAGAATTCCTGAGGGATTCGACTACCAACTGGTGCCGGGTCTCTCCCACGAGGTGAGGCAGCGTCTCATGGAGATACGGCCAACCTCACTGGGACAGGCTTCGAGGATTCCGGGAATCACGGCGGCAGCCATCTCTGTTCTCATGGTCTATCTCAAGCGCTATCGGGAGGGGGATCTACGCCTTGCCGGCGCTGCGACAGCTCCGGCGCCGTGAGGAAGGAATTTTGTCGCGGCTCAGGAGACAAGCCAGACGGCGAGCCCGTCGGCCTGCGAAATCACCTTGCTCGTGACTCTCCCGATAATGAACTGCCGGACCTGGGAGAGGCCTCGGCGCCCGAGGACAATGGTGCCATAATTGCCCGCCCTGGCCTCCCTGAGGATGTCTGCCGATCGGGATGAGCTCTCCAGGGTGTACTTGGTATTGATCCGTGACGGAGAAACCCCGGCCTTTTCCAGCCGCTCGGCATACTCGCTCAGCATGGACTCCGTATCCCGGGTGATCTTGGTCAGCCACTTCTGTTCCCGCTTTTCGCTTCTCGGGATGAGATTTGTGGCATAAGTGAGGCTGAGCTGGCGCACCACGTGGTACAGGGTTATCTCCGCCGATGTATGCTTGGCGAACGATCCGAGGTAGTGGACCGCCTTCTGCGAGTTCTCGGAGCCATCCACCGCAAGGAGCAGCTTGCTCGCTTGGATTCTTCCGCCTACCACCCAGACTGGAACTTCCCGCACCGCGGAGATAATCTTGGCGCAGACGCTCCCGAGGAAGAATCCCCCCTCCACCTTGCTGAGACCTCTTCTGCCGATGACCACTGCATCGTAGCCACGTTTAGCCTCGGCAACGATATCCCTGGCAATCCCCACTTCCTGCTCTTGGAGGATCAGCCCCACCTGGTTCTCCGGAACATTCGCCTCCACCAGGATGCTCCGGGCGTGATCCAATAATGACTGGCCCACTCCTTTCATGTCCCGCTTCCACTGGGCATACTTCCCCTTAAAGGTTTGACGGAAGTAGACCTGAGCCTCGAGGTCCATGAATACCTCGGGGGCAGCGGGGACCACATAGAGAAGGTTGACCTTGAGGGTAGATGGCGCCCAGTGCCTGGCAACATATTCCACGGCGTGGAAGGCGTACTGGGAGCCGTCCACAGCAACCAGCATCCTCTTGGGTTTGGCTATGCTTGCTTGTCTTTTCAGGGTTCGCGGGATTCTCGCCTCGGATTTCCTGCTGTCCTCGACCATGGCGAATCCTTCGAGAGGCAGAGAGGCAACCAACCCAAAGGCGGGGTCGGACTTCTGGTAAAGATACTACAAGTTTAGTATATGGCTTAGTGGGGTGGGCATGCAATGGGGAGTTTCCCGCAAAGAGGGTGGGGAATTTCCCCTTCACCGAAGGACTGCGAATAGCTCGTGACGCCAGCTCTGATGGGTCGCCTAGCCCGCCTTCCCAAGAAGCAAAGAGACGTTGTGAAGCAGGTCTTGAGGCATGACCGGCTTTTCCATGAAGATGTCTGCAGCAAGCCAGTCCATGTCCTGATCGATTGTTCGCTTGTACCCTTTTTCGGTGTCAGGTCTCGCAGAGACAATCATAATCGGAATTCGACCCGTGTCGTCCCGCTTCTTCAGGGAAGTGGCAAAAGAGATTCCCTCGTCCATGGCTGCCATCATGACGTCAAGGATGATGAGATCGGGCCGCCGGCTCACCAAGTTCTCCAACCCGTCGGCGGTGTTGTTGACGGTGTCGACCGCGTAGCCGTACTCGATGAGAATTGCCGAGCAGATCTCAAGAAAGCTCGGGTCATCGTCGATGATGAGAATTCTCTTCTGACTCATGAGACTAGGCTCCTTCCCTGTGATTTTGGCAGTTCAAAGATGAAATTGATCCATTCGCCTTCTTGCCCCTCCGCCCAGATCTTTCCTCCGTGCCGGTTCACAATGGTGCGGCAGATGAAAAGTCCCAATCCCGTTCCCTTGTTGGCTCCTTGCTGGACCTCAGCAATCCGGGTGAATTTTTGGAAGAGCCGCTCCATCTGTTCCTGGGCTACCCCTTGACCGTCGTTCCATACCTCGAACCGGTAGCGATCGCCCTCGTCGATGGCCCGGAGCCGGATCCGTCCGCCAGCGCGCCCGTACTTGCAGCCGTTGCCCACGAGATTCCGGTACACGACGCGGAGGAGCTCCGAGTCCCCCTCCAGGACCACGTCTTCGCCCACGGTGCTTTCCACCTCCATCCCGTGAGCGGAGATCATTGCAGATAGCTCGGCCAGAACGGGCTCGACTACCTCAGAGCCGAGACGGAGGATGAGGGGCGTGAATCTCAGCTCATCCTTCTCGATCCGGGATAGATCGAGGTAATTCCTGATCATGGTCATGGACTGATCGAGGTTTCGGCAGATGAGCCCTACCATTCTCTCCTGCATGGGGGTGAGGGGGCCGAAAATCCTCTGGAGTACGGAATGGGCGGACATGGTACTGTTGGCGATCGGGGTCTTGAGCTCATGGGTGACGAAGCTCAGCATGTCCATGTAGCTCCTATTGAGCTTTCTGAGGTCCTCATTGGTCTGCCTCAACTCCCGCTGGTACAGATCAAGCTTGAAGAGCATGTGACAGAAGGCGTCTCCCAGCTGGGCGATCTCGTCTCCGGCCTCAGTTTGGTATACTTGGCAGTCCAGGCACTTCAGAGGCCTCTCCTCTGGGCTGTCCAGTTCGCCGCCCTCCTGTCCGGGGACGTCGTCTCGGAGCCAACAGGGAGGAGCGCCCCGCTCGTAAGCCGGGCAGGCAGAGAGCTTCCACCCCTCCCGTTTCCAGCATTTCACCAGAGCCCTGAGATTGCCGCTTTCGCCGAACTTCCCCCGGCTTACCTCACCGGCCAGGTTGCTGAGCTGGGTGATGGGATCTGTGATCTGGCGAGAAAACCAGGTGCTCAGGAAGACGGCTATGGTGATCACCAGGGTAAGCAACCCAAGGAGGATCTGGACGAGGGGTTGAATTACCTGGTCAATAGAGCCCTTGCTAAGACCGACGCGGACGGTCGCGATGGGGTGGATGCCTTCATAGAGACCCAGAGCGGTGTCGTAGACTGAGCCCATAGAGGTCTCGATGAGCCTGGTCTGGCGACCCTGGCCGGGAGCGAGGATGTTGTCCTGGATCAGTGCGTCCGGAAAGTCCGAGAGAAACGTATGGGCTACCACCCGGTGGGATGCATCCAACACGAAGATATAGAGAAGGTTTGGATTCATCCATTTCTCGGTGAACATCACATCGAGCAGGTTCGGCTTATCGTTTGCTGTGAGGTAGCGCTGGGCGCGGGCGGCGATGCTCTCGGCGATAGTGAGGCCCCGGCTCACGATCTGGCGGGTTAGGTTGGGAAATACGATGAGCTGGATACTGAGCCAGGAGACTGCGGTGATGAAGGCGATCACCACAAAGGTACTGGCCGCGATCTTCTGCCTCACGCTCAAGTTCGCGAAGCGCCGCATCGTTAATTCTCCCTGGTCGCCCGCCTAATCCATGGCGGGCGTTACTGACGCTTCTCGCTCTTTAGGTTCATCACCAGCGCGAGTTCCCCAGCGTGGATCTGCGTGAAATAGACCTTATCGAGACCCTGGTGGTCCCGCGGGCCAAAGGTCACTGGATTACCGATGCCCAGAGAGAAGTTCTGGATGGTCTCGACAGCATCGATGAACTTCTCGCGGTCAGGGACCGGACTCGCCCGTCGCAGCCCTTCCACCAATATCTTCGCGTTGAGAAACCCCTCGAAACCGACGTAATTCGGTCTATCCTCCGGGTAGAAGCGCCCTAGGAGGCGTGTGTACTCCTCGGCTGCCGGGAGCAGCAAGATCGCACTCGGCGGTGGCACCACCTGGGTGATGATCACCCCGTCCCCGACAGGGCCGAGCCGTGTCGCAAGTTCCTCCGGCCCCACAAAGGAAACACAATGGAAAATAGGGTTAAAGTGCCTGGCTTTGGCCAGCCGAATAAAGGCGGCGCAGGGTTCGTACGTTCCGATCATGATCACCGCTTCGGCCCCGGAACCGAGGATCTGGGACAGCGCATCCTCGATCTCAAGACTCCCACGCCGATAATGACCCATGGCCACCGGCTCCAGGCCGTACCGCTTCAACGCGATCTGGGTCCCGGTTAATCCGTCAAAACCGTAGTCATCATATTGGTAGAAGACGGCGATCTTTCTCATACCAAGAGATTCTACGAACTCCCTCACCACCGCCCCGGTCTCCTGGTGGTACGAGGCCCGGATGTTGATGATGTAACGCTGGAAGGGGTTCCTGAGAATTTGGGCGCCAGTGAAGAGGCCGACCAAGGGTATGCGGGCCTCTTGGACCAGGCGCATAATCTTCACCGAAGTAGGAGTTCCCACATAGCAGGAGAGGGCAAACACCCGGTCCACTGCGATGAGTCTCTGGGTATTTTCGAGACATCGCGGTGGGTCATACCCGTCATCGTAGGCGATGACTCGTATCTTGCGGCCGTGGACACCACCGGCCTCATTGACCTCGTTCAGATAGCTGAGAGCGCCGTGTAGGGTCTGGGTCCCAAGGAAGCTCGCGTGCCCGGTGAGGGCGAGGGAGGAACCCACGAGGATCTCTTGAGCGTCGAATCCGGGAGATTGGCCGGTCCCCGGCTTTTCACCCGGAGCACCGCCGGAGCAGGCCATGAGGATGAGAAACAGCAAGGGGTAGATCCAACGTTCCATACCGCACCGTCCCCTAGTCTTTGTCGAGTTTGCTGCCTCGCTCAACCGGAGCCTCATTCCCATGCCGATAGGAGGCTGTGGGGATAACTGAACGCAGAAGGTGCCTTACGGTGTGCCGCCAGGTGCGGAGGACAGTTCGATCAAGATCGCCCATGCCCACGGCCGGCACCGCGCGCCATGGGATGCAACCAGACGGAGCCACGAGCAAGCCAGGACGAGAAGGAGAGCAGGGGGACGACAGATAGGCGGGGATCGGTTTTCACCTTGCGGCTACCAACCCTGGATGTGTGGGACCCCGGTATGGGCGCTCTCGTCCAGGACGCCCGCGCTTATTCTACCTTGTCGCGGGTATGGTACAGGACCTTGAACCTCTTCTCGAGCTCAGCGAGAAGGCCGCTTTCATCCTTTACACCCTTGAAGCGAATGTACACGTGACGGTAGCCCTCGGGAGCGTGCTCGTAATGGGTAATGATGCTGAAGATCCTTCCATCGTGACTTCTGATTACGTCCGTCACTTCTCTGATAGAACCGGGTTCATCGGTCAGTTCGACACCAACTTGGACCGCTGCCTGGTAGATTCCGGAAATTGAGACGAGGGCCCGGAAGAGGTCGCCCTTGGTGATGATACCCTCTAGATCGCCTTCGTTATTCACCACGGGCAGGGCCGAGATGTCGTGCTTGAGCATGAGAGCAGCAGCTCTCTCGATGGTGTCGTCCGTATGGCTGGTGAAGAGCTTCTTGGTCATGATTTCCTTGATCTTGAGCTGGTCGAGGAGGTAGTAAAGCTCGTGAATATCCAGTGTGCTCGCCTTGGATGGGTGGGCCTCTTTTAGGTCTCGGTCGGAGACGATGCCGGCGAGGCGACCCTTCCTCATGACCGGCAGATGTTGAATGCCGTGCTGTTTCATGAGGCGGGAGGCCTTCATCATGGAGACATCCTCATCGATAGTAATGACGTTGCTGCTCATCCAGTACTTGACCAGCATGACGCATCTCCTCTCGTGACAAAATTATCAAATAGAAGTATATCCTTAGCGGCAGGGAATGACAAGAAATTTCGAATCAACGACTTTGCTCTCACGAGCAGAGGGCACTATCGCCTGCCCGGTGCGGAACATCCGTGCCGGGTTGCTCTCCGATTCAGACACACCTCTATCACAGTCCGGCTGGGATTCAACAAGAAAACGCGGGGCCCTTCCAAAGGCGTCTTTGGACTGAGGGGCTGCAAGGGGAAATGCGACGGTGACTTCAGTGGGAGACGGCGGCGACCGATGCCAACCGTTTGATCCACTCATCGGGCTGGAGCCCTTCCGAGAGATAGAGGTCTGCGCCCATGGCTGCTGTGTGTTTCGTATAGTACGCTTCCGGTTCTGGACCGGTGAGGACGACTTTTACCTCCGGTATCTGCAGGCGCAGATCCCGGATGAGGCCCTGGAAGTCTTCATCGAGGAGATAGATGTCGAGCAAGACGAGCTGAGGCTTGCAGTGGCAGGCCTTTTCTCGCAGGTCGGCGAGATCGCACGCAAGGGTAACGTCGATGATGCCGGCTTCGGCAAGAAAATCGGCGAGCTGACTGCGAAGTACGCTGCTCTTGTGGACGAGCACTGTACGGACTGTCTCCATGAGCATTCCTCCCCACGTAGGGGTAGTAATAGAGCAGCCCATGGGCACTGTCTATGGGGGAAAACCCGTATTTGGCGGAGGAATTGCTCCCGTTTCGCACAACGCCGACGTGGAGGACGCCAGAGTGGTTCACCCCTGGCGACCTCAAAGGAGTGGCGGGTAAGAGAGGCTGGACGGCATTCGCCGTGGACCGACGGTGTCGGAATTAGCATGAAGCCA
>JAGFXI010000366.1 GCA_017861095.1 Deltaproteobacteria bacterium
CGGCGGCAACACCGCCATGGATGTGGCCCGCTCCGCCGCCCGCCTCGGGGCCAGGTCCGTCGTCATTTACCGGCGTAGGCGGCAGGACATGCCCGCCTTCGCGGAGGAAGTGGAGATGGCCCTTGCCGAGGGCGTTGAGATCCATGAGCTCGAGACGCCGGTGGCGATCCGGCGCCGGGGCGGCCGGCTCGGTGTCACCATTCAGGCGATGCGGGTCGCAGGTGAGGATTCACGGGGCCGGGCCAGGGTGGAACCGGCCTCCGGGAAGACGCGGGAGATGGAAGTGGAGCGCCTCTTCCTGGCGGTCGGCGCAACCACCGTGGCGGAGTGGCAGGATCCCCCGCCGCAGGGGCGAGGTGTTCTCTCCCTCTGCAACAGTCTCCTCGTCCACGAGCCCGGGCATCCGGTTCTCGTCTTCGGTGGTGATCTCGTCGCCGAGACCAAGAGTGTGGTTCATGCCGTCGCCTCCGGCAAGGAGGCGGCAATGGCGCTGGACCGCCTCTTCCGTGACGGGCTGGAGGCTGTCCGGCCCGGACTTCAGGCCTGCCTTGTGGGTGGGGGCCCATCCCTCTCCATGGAGATGTACCTGAACGGGCCTCGGTCCTCGCGTAACCATCGGATCGTCCAGTATGACGACCTCAACACCGACCATTTCCGCTTCGCCCCGCGGATCGTTGAGCCTCGGCTTCTCAGGCAGGAACGGCTCAGGTCCTTCGCGGAGATCGTCCTCAGGATCGGCGCCAATGTCGCCATTCGTGAGGCGGAGCGCTGCTTCAACTGCGGGCTCTGCAACGACTGCGACAACTGTCAGCTCTTCTGCCCGGACCTTGCCGTGATCTGCGACCGTAAGGCCGGGAGTCGCTCCATCAACTACGACTATTGCAAGGGCTGCGGCCTCTGCGTGGTGGAGTGCCCCCGGAACGCCATGGTCCTGGAGGAGGAGGCCCCATGCGCAAGGTCATAGAGGGGAGTCACGCGGTCGCCGAGGGAGCTCGCCTGGCGCGGGCGCAGGTAATCTCCGCCTATCCCATCACGCCCCAGACTCACATCGTGGAGCGTCTTTCCGAGTTCTGCGCCGACGGCACTCTGGACGCCCGGTTCCTACGAGTGGAAAGTGAGCACTCCGCCCTCGCCGCCCTGATCGGCGCAGCGAGCACCGGGGTAAGAACCTTCACCGCCACCTCATCCCAAGGGCTCGCCCTCATGCACGAACTCCTCCACTGGGCCTCGGGCGCCAGGCTTCCCGTGGTCATGGCCAACGTGAACCGCGCTCTGGCCCCGGGGTGGAACATCTGGGCCGACCAGACCGACAGCCTGGCGCAGCGGGACACCGGGTGGATCCAGCTCTACTGCGAGGACAGCCAGGAGGTGCTCGACACCACCCTCCAGGCCTACCGTCTGGCCGAGTGGGTCTATCTTCCGGTCATGGTGATCCTGGATGCCTTCTTCCTCTCCCACACCTACGAGCCCGTCGACATTCCCGACCAGGAGTCGGTTGATCGTTTTCTCCCGCCCTTCCAACCTCGGTTCCACCTGGACCCGGAGAGTCCATGCACCTTCGGCCAGATGTCGCCGCCGGGCGTGTACATGGAGATGCGGCGGAGCATCCAGGACGCCATGGAGGACGCCCTGCTCGCCTTCGCCGACGTGGAGGAGGAGTTCTCTCGCGTGCACGGCAGGCGCTACGGACCGGTTGAGGCGGTCCACTGCGACGATGCCAGGGTGATCCTCGTTACCTCCGGCACCGTCACGAGCACGAGCCGCCAGGTGATTGCCGAGCTCCGGGCGCGGGGCGAGAAGGTGGGCCTCCTCAAGGTCAAGCTCTTCCGCCCCTTCCCGGTGGAGAGCATCCGGACGGCCCTGGGCCGGGCTCAGAAAGTTGCGGTCATCGATCGCAACTTCTCCTTCGGCGCGAGCGGCATCTTCGCCCAGGAGATACGGGCAGCCCTCTGTAATCTTCCTGGGCACCCCGCCGTCTTTGGCTACGTCGCCGGGCTCGGCGGTCGCGATGTCACCACCGCGACCATCGAGGAGATTTACATCCGGACCAGAGACGCCGAAGCACCCCAGGGAGAGAGCCTCTGGGTGGGCCTTCAGGAGGTGAAGCATGCACCTTGAGACCTCGGACCAGGAGTACATCCACTCGGGTCACGTGGGCTGCCCCGGCTGCGGCGCCGCCATCGCCATGCGCTTCGTCCTCAAGGCCCTCGGCGGGAAGACCATCATGGTGATGCCCGCCTGCTGCTGGTCCATCATCGCCGGCCCCTACCCCCAGTCCACCCTCAAGATCCCCATGCTCCACGCTGCCTTCGAGACAGGGGGGGCGGTAGCGAGCGGGGTGCGCGCCGCCCTCGACGTCAAGGGTGATTCCGAGACCACGGTGGTCGCCTGGGCAGGGGACGGCGGCACCTTCGATATCGGCTTTCAGGCCCTGAGCGGTGCGGTGGAACGAAACGAAGACTTCCTCTACGTCTGCTACGACAACGAGGCCTACATGAACACCGGGGTGCAGCGGAGTTCCTCCACTCCCTACGGCGCCTGGACCACGACCACCCCGGGCCGCCAATGGAAGCGGCTGCGAAAGAAGAACATTGTCGAGGCCCTGGTGGCGCACCGCATCCACTATGCGGCCACGGCAAACATCGCCTACCCGGATGATCTCATGGGGAAGGCCGCCAAGGCCAAGACCATGACCGGCTCTCGCTTCCTCCACATTTTCGCCACCTGTCCAACCGGCTGGCGCCTCCCCTCGGAGATGTCGGTCAAGATCGCCCGCATGGCGGTGCAGACCAATATTTTCCCCCTCTATGAAGTCGAAGACGGGGTCCGCTACACTATTAACTTCACGCCCAAGGGCTACCTGGTGAACGAGTACTTCAGGCTTCAGGGTCGTTTCAAGCACCTTACCGATGAGGATCTTGCGGAGATTCAGGAGATGGTGGACGAGGACTGGAACCTGCTCCTCCGGAAGGCGGGCATGGCGCCGGCCTAAGCCGCTCACCGGCGCCGCGATGTTTCCGGAAGGTTCCTTTCCATATATGCCTTCACATTGAACTTTGATCTGCAGCCGCCTGCACTCATGAAGCGGATCTTTCCGAAGATCGGTCGCTCACCCCAGGC
>JAGFXI010000367.1 GCA_017861095.1 Deltaproteobacteria bacterium
ACCGTGCTTCCTCTTCTCAAAACGAAGGGAGCGGTGAGATCGGGCTCCTTTCCCGGCGCCTTGGAGTACGCCCGGATGATCTCCAGGAGTTCCACCACCTCCTCCTTCAAGGCCTCCAGATTGCGGCCGTTCTTCGCAGATATCGGGAGCACTGGCCACTCCTCTTCCAGGAGCTCGCGAAAGATCTCGAAGTGCTCCTCGGCCGTCCCATCGTCACACTTGTTGGCGAGCACCAGGAAGGGGCGAAATGTCCAGCCTCGTTGCTCCAGGTAGCGCCCCTGGAAGCTCCGCGGTGCGATGCGGTACTCCTCCAGAAGCTTGACCGTGTCTTCCAGCTGCTGGACCGGGTCCGTGTTCAGGTCCACAACCACGGCAATCATATCCGCCCGGCGAATGAGGTCGATCAACTCAGACTCCACGTATTCCCTAGTAAGAGGCGGGGTATCAACGAGCTGGATCTGGATGTTGGCAACGGGCATCATCCCCGGGGTTGGCTTCCAGGTGGTATGGGGAAAGTCGGCCACCTCGGGGCTCGCATTGGTTAGGGCCACGACCAGGGCGGACTTCCCCACGTTGGGCGGACCGACCAGGACCACCTGTCCGGCACCCTCCTTCTCGATCCGAAAGGCGGAATCTCGCTTACCCGCCGCCTTCTTCGTTTGCGTCGCGGTCTTGAGCTTGGAGATCTTCCTCCGGAGGTCCGCTTTGAGCTTGTCCGTGCCCTTGTGCTTGGGGAGAACGGTGAGCATATCCTCCAAGCAGGCGAGCTTCTCCGCCTGGGTCTTGGCCTCGCGGTAGCGCCTTTCTGCCTCGAGATATTCAGGGGTGAGATTGGCCGGCATAGCTCAGCAAATGGTTGTTGAATTCTTCGTGTGTTCAACAAAGGACATAGAAAATTTCGGGGGAAATGTCAACGCATGGACGCCCAACGAATCGTGGAACGCGCATGGAGGAAAAACCATCTCGTCTTCTCCAGAAAACACTGGCACGCGAGGCAAGGTGTTCTCCTCTTGAACCGCCTGCCCCAGATTGGGTACAATTATGGCACTCTTCGGCTGGAGGGTTCCCCATGCCTATTTATGAGTATCACTGCTGTTGTTGCAACCAGTGCTTTGAAACCCTGGTCCTGAGATCGACCGATCCCCCGCCGCGCTGCGTCCACTGTGGCGCCGACAAGGTGGAACGTCTGCTCTCCTCCTTCGCCTGCAAGGTCGCCTCATCCGGCAGCGGCCAGCAGGCGCCTGCGGCCGGTTGCGGTAGTACCGGTTTTTCGTGAGCCTCCTGACCGGGACGGTGGCGCCGTCCCTCTAGGAGGCCCCAATGCATACCATTCGACTCAAGAAGAACGAAGAGCGACGCATTCTCGCCGGTCACTCCTGGATCTTCAGCAACGAGATCCACGATTCTCTCCAGGACCTCGAACCGGGCCAGCCGGTTCGCCTCGTCTCCTGGGGGGGGCGCTTTCTCGGGATCGGCCACCTGAGCCCCAACTCCCTCATCGCCGTCCGCCTCCTCTCTCGCCGGCACGCGGCGATTGACGGCCTCTTCTACCGCGAGCGCCTCATCGCCGCCGACGGGCGGCGGCAGTGGCTCTACCCCGGGTCATCCTCCTATCGCCTCGCCTTTGGAGAGGCCGATCTCCTGCCCGGCCTCATCGTGGACCGGTACGACCGGCACCTTGTTGTGCAGACCCTCACCCAGGGTATGGCCCGGGTCGAAGAACTGCTCGTGGAACTCCTGAAGGAGATCTTCGAGCCTGCCGCGATCGTCCTCCGGAACGATTCCCCCGTGAGGAGCCTGGAGGGTCTCCCGCTGGAGCGGCGCGTGGCGTACGGCGAGCCCACGGAGCCTCTGGTGATCGAGCTCCACGGCCTGAGGTTTCATGTCGCTCCTATCGAGGGCCAAAAGACGGGCTTCTACTTGGATCAGCGGGAAAATCGGCCTGTCCTCCAGGGTCTGGTCCAGGGCGGCCGGGTTCTCGATGCCTGCTGCTACGAGGGTGCCTGGGGCCTCTACGCCGCCAGGTCCGGGGCGCGAGAGGTGGTGGGCGTTGATGTGTCCGGGACCGCCCTCGAGCGGGCGCGCCTGAACGCTGAGATGAACGGCCTTGGCGCCCGGTGTCGATTCATTGAGGAGAACGTCTTCGATTTCCTCACGACGAGCGAGGAGCGATTCGACGCCGTCGTCCTCGATCCCCCAGCCTTCATCAAGTCGAAGGCAAAGATCGAAGAGGGCGAGCGGGGCTACCTCGAACTCAACCGCCTGGCCATGAGGCTCATTTCTCCGGGCGGTCTCCTGATCTCCTGCTCCTGTTCCCATCACCTCACCCGCGACCGATTCCAGACCCTCCTTGGCCATGCGGCCCGCCTGGCAAAGAGGCGGCTCCGCCTCCTCGAGGTCCGCGGTCAGTCGCGAGACCATCCTGTCCTCATGAGCATGCCGGAGACGAGCTACCTGAAGTGTTTCGTCCTCGAGGTGCTTCCCTTCGAGTAACGACTCTTAACGGGGTGTCCGACACGTGCGCTTCTTGGCTCCCTCTCCCCCTTCAAGGGGGGAGAGGAAAATGTTTTTGGGTTAATGAACAGCGTGCTCGGCACAGCCGCCACCCGGTTCGGCCGCCTAATCGTCGAGGAGACCGTCCGGTCTCCCCACTCCACCAAGACGGTGCTGCCCGGCCGCTTCGGGAGCTTCTTGACTTTTCCGCCCTCCTTCGCTACGGTCGCTCTAGCCCGCACCATGCACGAGTCACCTGCTGCGACCGCGGATCTGGCCGTCCTTCCGGGCGTCCTCGGGTCTCGCACCTTGCGGCGTACTAAACAAGTACGTCTCAGGTCCGAGTCCCGCGGTGCCGCGGGACGGTTGCCCGGTGGCACGGCCATCTCCACGATCTCGCGACGGCGCCCTGTACATAGTGCGGGCTACCCGAAAGCAGGGGTATCGCGTAGGCGCCAGCGCCCACAGGTCCAGGAGCACCCGTGCGAATCGTAGCCGACCTCCACATTCACTCCCACTACTCTGTCGCCACCAGCAAAGAGATGAATCCGGAGAATCTCCACCGCTGGACGCAACTCAAGGGGGTTACGGTGGTGGGAACCGGAGACTGCACCCATCCCGGCTGG
>JAGFXI010000368.1 GCA_017861095.1 Deltaproteobacteria bacterium
GGAGAACATCCTCATCGATCCCCTGACGTCGGATTTCGGCCAGGTTGCCGAGGAGCGTCTCAGTGAAGGGCACATACTCCCGCGCCTTTGGATCAAGAAGCTTCAAGGTCTCGGGAAGCTCCTGGATGATCCCCGCGACGATGTTGAAATCGCGAAGTCTCCTGATCTCGGTCATGAGCTGGTCCACTGTAGGTAGAAACTCGTGGAGCGGTGGGTCGAGGAGCCGGATGATCACGGGCAGGCCATCCATGACCCGGAAGATCTCATTAAAATCAGCCTTCTGAAGCGGCAGCAGACGATCGACGGCGTCCTGTCGATCGGAGGGGTTGTCGGCGAGGACCATCTGCTGGAAGATGGGCAGACGGTCCTGGGCGTTGAACATCCGCTCGGTGCGGCAGAGGCCGATCCCCTGGGCGCCGAGCTCCCGCGCCTTTTTCGCCGCCTCCGGGGTATCGGCGTTACCCCACACCCCCAGGGTGCGAATCCTGTCCGCCATATCCAGGATGGCAAGGAGATCGTCCGTCATTTCCGGCTCGATCGTGGGAATCTCCCCAGGATAGACCGCCCCGCTCGTGCCATCTAGGGTGATTACGTCCCCTTCGGAAAATCTATGGCCTTTCATGGTGACCTTTTTCTTGCCGTAGTCGATATGGATGGTCTCGGCGCCGGAGACGCAAGGCTTCCCCATGCCCCGGGCCACTACCGCAGCGTGCGAGGTCTTCCCGCCCCGGGCGGTGAGGATTCCCTTCGAGGCAAAGAAGCCGTGGATATCGTCGGGTTTGGTTTCCTCGCGGACCAGGATCACTCGTTTCCCTTCCATCTCCATGGCCACGGCGTCGTCGGCACTGAAGGCGATCTGGCCGGAGGCGGCCCCGGGGGAGGCGGCAATGCCGTAGGCGAGGGCCTCCGGCAATTTCTCCGGATCAAGGCGAGGATGGAGCAACTGGTGGAGCGCCCGTGGCTCGATCCGCATCACCGCCTCGCGTTCGGTGATCAGACCCTCGTCCACCATGTCCATGGAGGTCTTGACCAGAGCCTGGGCGTTCATCTTCCCGTTTCGGGTCTGGAGCATGTAGAAGTTGTTCTTCTCGATGGTGAACTCGAAATCTTGAACCTCCCGGTAGTGGTTCTCGAGAATCTGGCGGACCTTAGCAAGCTCCCGGTAGGGTTTGGGGAGATCCTTGCGGAGCTCCTTGATGGACCTGGGCGTGCGGATGCCGGCGACCACATCTTCCCCCTGGGCATTGACCAGGTACTCGCCGTAGAGGGTGTTGTCGCCGGTTCCGGGGTCGCGAGTAAAGCCGACACCGGTGGCGCTGTCGGTCCCCATGTTGCCGAAGACCATGGTGACGATGCTCACCGCGGTACCGTAGGCCATCTCCTTGGTGATGTTGAACTGCCGACGATAGTCCACCGCCCGCTTCCCCATCCAGGAGCGGAACACCGCTTCCACCGCCATCTGGAGCTGCTCCATGGGATCCTGGGGGAAAGGCTTCTTGGTCTCCCGCTTGATGAGGGCCTTGTAGGCGTCGCAGATCTTCTTCCACGTCTCCGCGGTGAGATCCGTATCGAACATGACCTTCTTCGCCTTCTTTTCGTGCTCGAGGATCTGATCGAAGAGCTCGCCTTCCACATCCAGGGCGATCTTCCCGAAGAGGGCGAGGAGACGGCGGTAAGAGTCATAGACGAATCGTTCGTCCTCGGTGAGCTTGCAGAGGCCGACGGCGGTCTTGTCGTTAAGTCCCAGGTTGAGAATGGTATCCATCATCCCCGGCATGGAGAGGACGGCGCCCGAGCGGACCGAGACGAGGAGGGGGTTCTCGGGATTACCGAACCCTTTGCCGGTCTTCCGCTCCAGCTCCTGCAGGTGGACGACGGTCTGGTCCATGAGCCCGGGCGGGAGCCTGTTCCCCGAATCCAGATACTCCACGCAGGCCTCGGTGGTGATGACGAATCCGGGCGGAACCGGGAGGCCGATCTGGGTCATCTCGCAGAGGTTTGCACCCTTGCCGCCGAGAAGCTTCTTGTTTTTCCCGTCTCCTTTCTCGAATGCATACACGTAGGTTCTTTCCGTCATGGTAATCCTCCGGAGTGGTCAGCTCATCCTCGCCAAGCTGTGTGACGTCTGCACAAATAGATCACTTGTCTTCGTCTGTCCGGAAAGCCTGTCTCGGGTGGTGTGACAGCCGGACCGTCATCGGTCTGGCCGGGGAAACCTGAGCGGTCAGGGGGCCAGCGCTGCGGTCTGAAAGTGCCCTCATGTGATCTTTCTGGTAACAGATCAAAAATTGTGCTATGGTACTTGTGACTCTTGTAACATGTATATGCTACAGGTGCAGAAGAAGTCAACCATCACGTCAGTCCTCTAGAAGGCCTTGATTCGGACGACCACTCTCAACGTCAGTTGTGTAGTCAGACCCTCGGGTGGAGGCTTGCTAGCCCCCTCTCCAAGAGCAGGGGTATTCGTGGTGCCCTGGATGGATCATTCTAGCTGAGAAGGGGAGCGATAGCGATGGTACGGTTGCGACGGTCGGTTCTCTCGGTGCCAGGAAGCAGCGAAAAAATGATCGCCAAGTCTCTCACCCTGCCGGCTGACGAGATTATGTTGGATCTCGAGGACGGTGTGGCCATGGAGGAGAAGGAGTCGGCCCGGGAGAAGGTGATCCGTGCCTTCCTCGAGCTCGATTGGGGCGCCCATGTACGGGCCTACCGGATCAACGGCATGGATACGCCGTTTGCCTATCGCGACATCATCGATGTGGTGGAACAGGCGGGAGAACGGATTGACATCATGGTCATGCCCAAGGTCGAGACCGCGGCTGAGGTCCAGTTTGTTGACATGCTCCTCCGCCAGATCGAAATGCGTCTTGCCAAGAGGCTGGATATCGGCCTCGAGCCCTCCATCGAGACCGCCCGCGGCATGCTGAACGCCGGGGAGATCGCCCTCGCCAGCCCGCGGATCGAAACGCTCGTCTTCGGCGTCGCCGACTACGGCGCCTCGCTGACCATGCCGAGCCGTGGGATCAGCGGCCACGGCGATGCCGAGGAGATGTACCCGGGACACCGGTGGCACTTCCCCATGAGCCGGATGGCCATGGCGGCCAAGGCTGCGGGCCTG
>JAGFXI010000369.1 GCA_017861095.1 Deltaproteobacteria bacterium
TACGGGATGCTCAGGACCAGCATGGGATCATAGAACCCGGTGATGGTCTCATCCCCCTGGCAGATCTGGTACACACCGGTTTTCACGCCCTCGTAGAGCTCGTCGAGCGAGCCGAGTTGGTTGGCGGGATAGAGGTCGATCTTGATCTCGCCACCGCTCGCGCCCTCGCAGTAGGCCTTGAAGGCCTCGAAGCCCTTGGTGTTGGCCGCGTCGGCAAGCTCAACCGTTCCCACCTTGAGGTGGTATTTCGGCGCCTTCTGCTGTGCCAGGGCGCCGCTCACTGGCAGCAAGATGAAACAAAGAATGAGTACGCCTACCATGCCGATCAGTGTCGCCTTCTTCCTTTCCATGGTTCTCCCTCCTCTGAATGGTTTGCACCTCCGGTCACGCGACCGCTACACAACGCCTTGGTTATTGCCACAACTAGCCTCCCATGGTGGCCGGCTTCACTGTAAGGTGGGCTTGGCCTACCAAGAAAAATGGTAACACTCCACTTGGTGGGCAGTGCCCACCCTACGGACAACAGAGCGTTGCGAAGTAAATCACCCGGCGCCATGCCAGCACCGGGCAGCCGATATTTCCCCCAGCCATTCACATCTGTTCAGGAACGACGCGCGGGCCGCAGCCCTTCACCTCCAGGTAGCCACTCTGAATCAGATCGATCAGGACGTTTTTTAGATCTCTGTCGGCGAACCTCAGGACGACGATTCTCTTGTGCTGCACCGGTGAGGACAAGATGCTGATACTCTGAAGATTGGCACCCGACTGTTCGATCACCTGTACAGCCCGCGACAGGGCGTTCGTGTTCTCTTCCAGATGGATGAAAATCTGGTAGTACCGCTCATCTGCAGGGATGCTCTCAATGTGTTTCAGGAAAACTCGTGCACTCTCGCTTGATGACGTGAGGCAGGAAAAAGAGGTGGTCGTCATGGTCGAGGTCTCTTTCGAAAAGATGCCGAGAGCTTAAAGTGTATCGTCCCAACCCGTTATGGTGATTGAGGTACCCCGGCGAACGTGTGCGTGAATCGTGCGCGCTATGGCGATCACCATGCAAGAGATGTGCGCTGGGGTGGTCCCGGGTCGCCGGGCCCCGGACAAAGCCGATTACCTTTCCGTCTTTCTCCTGGAAATGCCGCGACATAGCTCCGCTGCGCCCGAGCGAAGCGGGACCGGTTCGTCGGGAGGCGCCCGGCGAACGAGCGAGCTCCGTGGTGCAAGCCTGCACACCATACAGGCGGCCCCACCCTGGCAGCCGACAGCCGGCCTCAGGCGGGGCGAGTATCCAGGCGGGGGAAAGTCTTGCAGGGCTGCAGAGGGTCAGTGCAGAATTGCCCCACCCTTCGTGACCATATACTTTCTTGTCTTCCGGAGGATGGTGGAGGGATCAACCCGGAGGGCTTTCGCCGCCTTGGTCTTACTCCCGTACTTCGTAAGGGCTCGTCTCAGGAGCTGACCTTCGAACATCTCTACCGCTTCACGGAGTGTCAGCCCCTGGTCCAGGACGTCCAGCGGATCATTGCGGAGGGTGGGAGCAACCATCTCCTCAGGGAGGTGATGAATCTGGATCTCCTCTTGGGGACAGAGGATGAGCAACCGCTCCATCAAGTTCTCAAGTTCCCTCACGTTTCCGGGAAAGGCGTACGATGAGAGGATATCAACGACCTCGGGCGCCACCTTCTTCCGGCATCCCAGCCGGTCGTTGAGCCTGGCGAGACACGCGGAGATGAGCTGCGGAATGTCCTCCGGTCGCTCCCGCAAGGGCGGGATGTGGATGGGAACGATACTGAGGCGGTAGTAGAGATCCTCCCTGAACAGCCCTCTCGCCACCATCTCCCTCAGGTCCCGGTTGGTCGTGGCGATCACCCGGGTGTCGATTCGCCGTGATTCCGTATCGCCCACGGGAACGATCTCCCGCTCCTCGAGCAACCGGAGCAGCTTGACCTGCATGTTGAGCGGCACCTCGCCGATCTCATCGAGGAGAAGCGTTCCCTTGTCGGCCATGAGAGTCCGACCCGGCTTTCCCATTGTGTCGGCCCCGGTGAAGGCGCCCCGCCGGTAGCCGAAAAGCTCTGATTCCAGGAGTTGGTCGGGAATGGTACCACAGTCGATCCTGACGAGGGGGCCGTTTCTCCGGGGGCTCGAGGCGTGGATCAGTCTGGCGATCAGCCCTTTCCCCACCCCGGATTCGCCCGAGAGAAGAACGGTGGTATCGTAAGGGGCCACAGCGAGGGCTGACTCGAGCACCTGCCTGGTCTTTACGTCAGCGGCGACAATAGCGCTCACCGCCGTCTGGTCCGTGGTCTTGGCCATAGAGTCCGAAACGTGGATCTTCGCGCGCCGCTGCGCCTCCTGCAGTTGAGTTCTTATCAGGTTAAGCATGCCGATGTCCCGCTCATTGGTCACGACAAACTCAATCTTGCCGCCGTCGTCGAACACCGGGGTCCCGGTCACAATGATGTGCTTGCCGTTTTTCAGACGCTGCATGATACTGACGGACACTTTCTTTTCGATCACTTCAAGGGTTACGGATCTATCGATAAATCCTTGACAGACCATATCCTTGATATTTTTTCCGATCACTTGTTCTCGAATATATCCATTCAGTCTTGCGGAACTCTTGTTCAGATTGATAATGTTACCGTTACCATCCGTGACAAACAGACCGTCATAGGAAGATTCGAAGATAGCGTCGAGCTGCCGATGCATCTTTCTATAGATATCAAGTTCCGTGACGACCTGCTCAACTTCAGACATCTTTCTGAAGAAGCTGATCGCTCCGACCGTCTTGTCTTGTTCAACTATAGGAGAAATGAACCCGAGGACAGCGATCTCTTTTTCTTCGATCCTTATCCCGTGGACGGACGTACCGCAATGGACGCAGGCCAGCAGCTTCTCGCCCAGGGCCGGAAGAAGCAGCCTTACCGATTGTCCCGCAGCGGTCCGGGGCGAAAGGTGAAAAAGCCCTCCAGCGACCGGGTTGACATACAAGACGGCTCCCGCGGCGTCCACAGCGACAATGCCGCAACTGAGAGAGTCGAGGAGCGTCTTCGGGTCGGCAGCCAGTTTCGCGCTCTGGTCAAATCGATCGGCCATGGCCTCTCATGCCTCCGAACC
>JAGFXI010000370.1 GCA_017861095.1 Deltaproteobacteria bacterium
CGGCATCAGAATGCAAAACACCCTCTCCGCAGTTGAGGGAGCGGAACCCGGACCAGGAGCTTCCTGTCGGGTGAAGGGAATGTTGATGACGATGGGTCGATCTTTGGCCCTCGGTTTTCGCAGAATAAAGACCTGGGTGGATCGGACGGGACTGTAGGTGGCGAACTCTTCCCGATTAAGGGGATGGTCCTTGCGGAGGGACCAGTAAAGGATCTCCTTCAACTCGTCGGCACTGGGGAAATTGTCCGTAGCGAACACCCAATCGACCAAGGTGAAGGGGTTTGCGCTTCCTTCCGGAGCATAATGGTGAGCCCCTGCCCGATTTCCGTTGAGGTCACGGCTATCGGTTTCGATCCCTCGCCGGCGCACCCCAGGACGATCTGGCTCACCACACCAGGATCTTCAGCACTTCTCTGCGGCAGAGTTTCAAGATGTGGCAACTCGACGGGGAAAAGGTCTTCTCCGACAGCCTCCTCGCCATAGACGAAGGCCTCCTTGATCTCATCCCGAGTCATCTCCGCGGTCTCGAGGACATAGTACGGTGGGTCCCGTCGGTACCGAAGCCCGAGGTCGCCCGCGCGCTGTCGCAACTCGGTTCCGGGGAGGACGCTCAGGGGATACAGCTTGAGGTCGTCAAAGGCCTCGTTCGCGACAAGGAAATCCACCGACCTCTTCACGTCATCCAGGGTATCCCCAGGGAGGCCCACGATGATGTCGACCACGGTAAGGATCCCGGTCTCTCTGAGGCGCCTCACTCCCGTCAGAAATTCATCCGGCGAGAACCTCCGGTGAATCAGGTCGAGGGCCGTGGGGTTGGTCGTCTGCAGCCCCACCTCGATGCTGTTCACACCGGCTCGGGCGAGGAGCTTGACCAGGTCCCCATCCAGATCCTCGGCGTTCAGCTCGCACTGGACCCGGGACCGCCCGCCGCTATTCACCTCCGCCATCATCTCCAGGAGCTCGGGGAGATGAGGCCTCCTGGCGAAGCAAGGGTCGATGATGGTGACATCCTTGACTCGCCTCTCCAGCGCCCAGCAGAGTTCCCTCCGGATTCGGTCGAGGGGGAAGGTTCGCACCCGGGGATAGCTCTTGTGGTAGTAGCAGTAGGCGCAGCGGTAGGGGCAGCCGCGCACAGTCTCGAGGAATACGGAGCCCAGGAAGGAGGGCTCGATGATACCGCCGAGGTAGGGAGAGGGAATACGGTCCAGACGTTCGCCAAGGGCACGGGGAGGCGTGAGAGCCCAGGATTCTCCCTCCCTGAGGAGTAGTCCGGGAACGGTGCGGAGGCTGCCACCGCGGAGAAGGGCATCGAGGAGGGCGACGAAGGTCTCCTCCCCTTCCCCGACGACCCCGGCGTCGAAGCCCCCTTGCCGGAGCAGGTAGTCGTTGTCCTCGGTGACCTCGGGGCCGCCGAGCACAAGAAAGGTCTCCGGGAGCCTCTTCTTCAGCTCCCGGCAGAGATGGATGGTTCGCTCGAGGTTCCAGACCGCCACGCCGAAGCCGATGAGATCAGGGGCCTCTCCCTCCAGCCAGCGGACGATGCGGGCGTCTCCCCCGTAGCTCATGATTTCCTGGGGAGCGATGGTGACGCCCACCTGGGGGAGCGCTGACCCGGCGCACGCAGCAAGGTACCCCAGGGCCAGGGGGAGGTTTTCCCGGGAGTACAGGTAGTCGTGGGTCTGCACGGGTAGTTGGAGAAGGATCGCCCTCATTACCGCTTCGCCGCCTCTAGCCCGCATTATGCACGAGACGCCGTCGCGAGATCGTGGAGATGGCCGTGCCACCGGGCAACCGCAGGGGCTCGGACCTGAGGCGTACTCGGTCAGTACGTCGCAAGGTTCGAGACCTGAGGACGCCCGGAAGGACGGCCATATCCGCAGTCGTAGCAGGTGGTTCGTGCATAATGCGGGCTACCCCCCGATGTACACCCGCTGGACGCGCTGGGATACGCCGCAGGTGAGCTCGTAGGGGATCGTTCCGATCTTCTCCGCCACCTCGGCCACCTGAATGGTCCCCTGGGCCGACTCGCCCCAGAGCACGACCTCGTCCCCCGGCCGGATGGGGTCGTCGCCCACATGCACCATGATCTGATCCATGGTCACCGTCCCCACCATGGGGTAGCGCTTTCTCTGGATGAGGACCTCTCCCTTGTTGGTGAGGCCGCGGCGCACCCCGTCGGCGTAACCGACGGGGAGGACGGCGATATGCGTCCGCCTCGGGGTTATCCAGCGCCTGCCGTAGCTGATGGGGTGCCCCTCCGGCATGTCCCGCAGATGGGCCACGTAGGTCTTGAAAGTCATGGCCTGGCGCGGCAAGATGGACTGGGAGGTCTCCTGGGAGGGGTAGTGGCCGTACATGAGAATCCCGGGCCGCACCGCGTCGAAGTAGCTCTCCGGCATATCAAGAATGGCGCCGCTATTGGCCATGTGAAGCATAGACGGCCTCTTGTCGAGGAGCTGAACCCGGGAGACGATCTTCCGGAACCGCGAGAGCTGGAGGTTGGCGTAGGATTTGTCCTTCTCGTCCGAGGTGCTGAAATGGCTGTAGAGCCCTTCCCACCGGCAACGGCTCGCGTGGACAAGGGCATCGAAGAAATCCGGCTCGCGGTCCAGAAGGGTCCCGACCCTGCCCATTCCGGTCTCCACGTTCGCGTGAACGTATGCCGGAAGATCAAGCCCGGCCGCCTCGATCCAGCCAATATCCTCCTTGCCGAACAGAGAAATGCGGAACCCGGCCTTGACCGCCTCGGGAAGGTCATGAGGGAAGAGTCTGCCCAGGATGAGGATGGGCTGCTTAATGCCGCTCTCCCGGAGCTCCATGGCCTCCTGGAACTGGGCCACGGCAAACATCTCGAAGCCTTCCCGGACAAGACGGCGGGCCACGGGAATCGCCCCGTGCCCGTAGGCATCGGCCTTGATCATCGGAATGACCTTTGCCGGCGCGACCTTCTCCTGAATGGCACGGGTGTTGTGGGAAAGATTATCCAGGTTGATCTCTGCGCAGGTTCTTGGGTTCATAGATGATCCCTGCTTCGCGGTGCATCATGCTGGTTAGGGCCAATACAGCTCATTCTACGATCGAAAAATCCCCTTCAACCCCCCTTTCGCAAAGGGGGGCGAGGGGGGATTTCTCCGGAGCGATGGCCTGAGTGAACACCATTGGAACCAGGGCGCAAGTATAAACAATGGGGCGCTCCCAATCAACAGAAGTTGAAGTAGCCGACGTCCCCTATCCTTGA
>JAGFXI010000371.1 GCA_017861095.1 Deltaproteobacteria bacterium
GCGATTCTCTCCTCGGGACTACCTCGATGCGGTGAAGCCCAGCGAGGCAGAAATCGAGGACTACTATCGCCTCCATCAGGATGAGTACCAACAACCCAGGAAGGTCCGCGCCCGCCACATCCTGTTCCGCATCCCGGCCAATGCCACAACACCCCAGATTCAGGCCATCGTCGACCGGGCCAAGAATGTCCTGAACCAGGCACAGGGACGCGAGGATTTCGCCGCCTTGGCTCGGAAGTACTCGGAAGATACCTCGGCCGGAAACGGTGGCGACCTGGGCTACTTCAGTGAGAAGGATATGGAAAAGCCCTTCGCGGAGGCGGCCTTTTCTCTGAAGAAGGGCGAGATAAGCGACCTGGTCCGCACCCGCTTCGGCATCCATATTATTAAGGTAGAGGACATCCGTGACGCTGTAAGCAGTCCCCTCGCGGATGTGCGAGAACGGGTGGTCACTGCCCTCAAACAAGAGAAGGCAGCAGATATCGCCCGGGACCGAGCCCGATCCTTTGCCGACGCGGCTCGTGTCGCTGAGGACCTGAACAAGGCAGGAGCAGCCGAGCACCTCCAGATCAGGGAGGCCGGCCCCTTCGCCGCCAATGCCCCAGTTCCGGGACTGGGCTCCGCTCCCGAGCTGAACAAGGCGCTCTTCTCTCTCCAGGTGAGAGACATCTCCCGGCCTCTCAGCCTGGGACAGGATCAGATCGTGGCTCAGATTGTGGAGATAGGAGAGTCTCGCTTGCCGGATTTCGACGAGGCGAAAGAAAGGGTGACAAAGGACTGGGTCGCCGAGGAGAGCAAGAGGCTTGCTCGGCAGCGAGCCGAAGAGATCCTTAAGGTGACGCGCCAGGAAGGGGGCCTCGCCGGGGTGGCTCGACGTTACGGCCTAAACATCGCGGAGACGGGGCCTTTCACCTTTTTCTCCCCGGCTCCAGCCCTCGGGAACAATCGGGAACTCGTCACGGCCGCCTTTGCCTTGACACCGGAGCATCCGGTCGCCTCTGATCCTTTCGACGTGAGAGGCAACATCGTGCTCATCCAACTCCGGTCCCGAGAACCCGCTCCCGAAGAAACGGTCCAGAATGAAAAAGACGCTCTCGCCGAGCGTCTGCGTGAGGCTAAGCAGGAATCCGCCTTTCAGCGCTGGCTCACCTCCCTGCGCCAGCAGGCGGACATCAAGGTTCTGCAAAAGCTCTGAGCGCGGTCAGTTGTCCGTTGTGGGTCGTCCGGAGCACGGCGGCTCGAGCCCTTGGATCCTCAGTCGCTGTAAACGGAGGAAGCTCAGCTCTGCTGCCAAGGACCGCTCCTCTCTCATTCCGCCGCCGTGTCACCGTGTCTCCAAATCCCCCCTCGCCACCCGTTTGTAGAGGGGGGTTGGGGGGGATTTCCGCGTCGCCGCGGCTTCCTTTAGCCCGGCATGGGCCAGGCTGAAGAGTTCCCGCCACACCGCCTCCACCTGGAGTTGAGTCTCCTCTAGACTGCCATTATTGTCAACGACGTGGTCCGCGAACGCCAGTTTCTCCCGAAGCGGCATCTGCGCCTCGATGGCCTCACGAGCCTCGTCCAGCGAAAGCCTATCCCGCTCCATGAGTCTGGCGAGCTGAATCTCCTCTTTCACAAAGACCACCACTATCCGGTCGAAGCCCTTGACCGCCCCCACCTCCACCAAGAGAGGTAGATCCACGAGGAGCACGGCATGGGGCTCCCGGTGTCCCATCGCCTCGAGCCATTCCCGGACAGCTCGCATCACCTCTGGGTGAACAGTCTCACTCAGCTGTCGCCGCTTCTCCGGGTCACGAAAAACAAGGTTCCGCAGCGAGCGACGGTTGAGGCTGCCGTCGGGGAGAAAGTACTCCGGACCGAACGTCTCACGCAGTTTGATCCAGGCGGGACGACCCGGTTTTACCGCCTCCCGGGCAAGGATGTCTGCGTCGAGAACCCTGGCTCCGAGCCGAGAGAAGATCCCACACACGCTGCTCTTCCCGGAAGCGATTCCTCCAGTGAGACCCACCTTGACCATTAGCGCCACACGCTCCTCTGTCTCATCACCGACCTATTCCAACCTTAGGGCGCATCCAGAAAAGATGGCGGCACAACGCCATCTCTCCGCGCCTTCAAATCCCGCCCCCCCGTCGCCCCCCTTTGGCAAAGGGAGGTTGGGGGGATTTCCGCGTCGCCGCGTTTCCGTGTCCCCCCATTGCCGCGTCGTTGTGAACAAAAGCCTCCCCTCACCCCGAGCCATATATTTCCAGAAAGTGCAGCAGCGACACCATCTCCTCGGGAAGTGGGGCGGTGAGTCGGAGCATCTCGCCGGTGGTGGGGTGCTTTACCGCGACTGCGCTGGCGTGGAGCATCTGCCTCTTGATCCGATCCAACCGACCGCGCACCAGGGAATTCTGAATCGCGCTAACTCGCCTTTTCCCTCCGTAGGTGCGATCCCCCACGACGGGGTGCTGGATATAAGCCAGATGCACCCGGATCTGATGGGTTCTCCCGGTCCTGATGATGACCCTGAGCAGCGACACCTCGCGGAAGGCCTGTTCCACCCACCAAGAGCTCAAAGCCTCGCGCCCGTCCTTCACAACACCCATTTTCGTTCGATTTCTTGAATGCCGGTCGATGGGCGCATCGACTGTACCCGATGGTTCCCCCATCCGGCCGTACACCAGGGCACGGTACTCCTTGTGGACCAGGCGCTCCTTGAACTCGCGCGTGAGGTGTCGGTATGCCGCATCGGTCTTGGCAACCAGGATCACCCCGCTGGTGTTCTTGTCGAGGCGATGGACAACGCCCGGACGGAGCGGCCCCCCGAGAGCCGCCAAATTCCCGCAGTGATGGAGGAGGCCGTGCACCAGCGTTCCCTCCCGGTGTCCGGCGCCGGGATGGACCACGAGACCGGCCGGCTTGTTGACTGCGACAACCTGGTCGTCTTCAAAAAGGATGTCCAAAGGCAGAGATTCGGGACTGAGTTCAGTCGGGGATGGAGGTGGAAGGGAGATCTCGATCTCTTCTCCAGACCGGAGGCGGTAGCTTGCCTTCTGGAGCCCGCCGCCGACCTTGACACGCCCCTGCTCGATGAGCCTCTGGGCCTGATTACGA
>JAGFXI010000071.1 GCA_017861095.1 Deltaproteobacteria bacterium
AGGCCGGGCCTTACCCTACAGTAGCAATGCCGCGACCACGGCAAGGCGTGGCTTTGCCGAGAAGATCACCCTGCCTCTCGCACGTACAAGGTGCGAGCCGAGGCCGGCTCATGGGGTTTTTCAACGGCCTGCTGGGAGGATAAGTACGGAGGGAAACCCCGGAAAGGCGATCGGGCCACCACTCGTTCACCGTTCACCGCGGGGCGGCGGTCATTCCAGATCGAACTGAATGAAGGATGAGAGGGAATCCTCGAAGTGCTGGAGGGTGAAGTAGCGGTTCTTGGCGATGGCACAGCTGATGCTGAGGGCGCAGTGCACCATGCAGATCCGGTCCTTCGCATCGAACTCGCCGAAGCAGGTGAGACGTCCTTCGATTTCAGCCTCAGTCAACCGCAATTCCATTGCTCACTCCCGAGCCTTAAGAGCCTCCGGACCGATCGGTTCCGATTGGTGCCCTGCTCCACCTTGTCCCCGGCCCTGAGGGCTTTCGGTCAAGTGTACACCCTTCGGCTCAGTTGATAAAGACCTGACGGTATTGATCCATAGCTTCCATCGCGATTCCCGCACCCCGGGCCACCGTCGTGAGCGGGTCCTTTTCCACGTGAACGGGAAGCCTCAGGGTCCTGCCCAACAGGTCTCCCAGCCCGCGGAGAAGGGCACCGCCTCCGGCAAGCCAGACCCCGTTCTGGCAAACATCCGCCGCCAAGTCGGGCGGGGTCTTCTCGAAGGCCCGTCTTACGCTCTCCAGAATGACGCCGATGGGCTCCCTGAGCGCCTCCCTTACCTCCGCATCAGTGACCCTGAAGGGTCTCGGGATGCCGGTGAGGATCTCCTTGCCGCTCGCCTCGGTGAAAAGCGGCTCCGGCGGCGGTGACGCAGAGCCGATCCTCAGTTTGATCCGTTCCGCCTCGTTCTGGCCGATGGCGATCTGATGGTGCTGCTGGATGTAGCGGATGATCGCCTCGTCAGCCTCGTCTCCGGCAACGCGCACCGACTCGGCATAAGCCACCGCCGACAATGATATGACGGCCACCTCCGTCGTGCCGCCCCCGAGGGCTCTTCAATAAGGAAAACTTGGCGGGCGCCGGCCTGCTCGGCGGACTCGATCACCGCACGCTTCTCCACCTGGGTGATGCCGGTCGGAACCGCCACGATGAGACGGGGTCTAAACAGCCGAGCGCGGTGGTACGCCTTCCTGAGGAAGTACTTGATCATGGTACTGGTGACTTCGAAATCAGCGATGACTCCGTCCTTCATGGGCCGGATGGCCGCAATCTGCTGGGGAGTTCTGCCGAGGAAGTCCTTGGCCTCCCTGCCTACGGCGATCACCTGCCCGTTCTTACGGCTGAGAGCAACGACAGATGGCTCGTTGAGCACGATACCCTCACCCTTCATGTAGATGAGGGTGTTGGCCGTGCCGAGATCCATAGCCAGATCCTTGGAAAAGATACCTGTTATTCTGCCGAAGAGCTTCATGGCACTCCACATCACCGGCTCTCGCTCCGGTTGCAGACGCATCACGAACTGCGGTAGGCGAGGGCCTGAAAAGCGCGAGTCCACAATTCACGCGAGGTAGCCGCATCCTGCGGAAAGAGGGCAAATCCGAAGCGTGCTTGCAGGCGAGGCATCCCGGTCATCTGATCCAGAACCTCTTGTTGAACCCCTGCGACCATGGCCTTGAGGTGACCGTGAATGTGCGCCGGGGTCTCCTCCTCGAAAAGGATAGCGAAACGTCCCGGTTCAAGACAGCCCATTATTTGTCGCCGCCGCAGTCCCTGAAGGAGAATGGCCGAGATACGCTGGTGGAGCGGCGCAAGATCGGGTAATGCCACCCTGGTATTCAGGCTATCCAGATCGTCAATGGCGAGGATCGCCAGACCCAGGTTAGTCCCGGCCTTATGGCATCGTTCCAGGCGTTTGCTCAGTACCCGATCGAAAGCGTCCAGGTTGCAGACCTCGGTCACAGGGTCCAGGTTGCGCACGAGGGCAAGCTCGCGACGCAGGGTAAAGTTCTGGAGCACCAGGGTAGCCCGCCTCACCACCGAGACTATGGCCCCAAGCTCCTCCTTGCCCCACGCCGACTCGGTGCGACGGAAAAAAGCGATGACGCCCGCCACCTCCTCGGGGTTCCAAGCGAGGGGCATACCGATCAGGGCGCCAAGCTCCCCGATTCCGTCCGTGGCGCTGAAAAGATAGGGAAGCCGGGCGCGGGATCGAAACTTAGGAACGATGAGGGACTTGCGATTCTGGTAAATCCAGCCGATCAGTCCTTGGTCCACGGGTTGGGAGCTCTGGACCAGTCCGGGCGGCACCTTTCCAGAAACGGCCACGGGCTGCAAGAATTTGCCGTCCTTGATGGCGAGCGTCACCACCCCGGCCTCGGCGTTGAGGTATGCACACCCTTGCTCCAGCAGTCGGCCGAAATAGGGAATCGGGTCGAGGGTATCGGCGGGAAGGGCATCGGTGCGATGCCACATGGTTATGAGCTGCCGGAGTTGCTGATGGCGCCAGTTCGCCCGTTCGGCACCCAGGATATTTTCGATGACCGTGGCGAATCCATGAAGGAGCTTCTGCTCCTTGGTCGTGAAAACGTACTGACGCTTACTATCCACGCAAATAACACCCTTGCCCGCCGGCAGCGGCACGGCCACGAAGGACTTGATGTTCTCGTCATTCCGGTAGTAGGGGATGGTCTTGCCGTCTCGATCAAAATGGTCGACGGCAACGGCCTGATTGTTCTTGGCGACCCAGCCGATGAGCCCCCCGTCTTCAAGCGAGAACTGCGCATTGGTGACGAGATGTTTACTCAGGCTATGGGAGGTTTTCAAGGTGAGAACCTGCTGGTGCTCGTCCCAAAGGAAGAGCGCCGCGGTAAATGCATCCAGGCAATTACTCAGCAGAGCGATGATGTCACTGAAGTCTCGGTCACCTGGCATCGTTACCTGCATGGGGATGCATAGGTGGAAGGATTCGTTGCGCTAACACACCATGGAGTGTGCACGTCGCGTTCAAGGATTATTAGTCGTTTCCAAGTGTTACCTGGCAACTCCGCGACTTCGTCCCATGAATAGCCTATTTCTCTCATTGTGTCAACCGGATTTCCGCGAAGAACCGCTCGGTTTCGAGATCTCTAGCCCGCATTATACACGAGGCGAGCCTTCTTCATAATCGGCTCCAGCACCCTGGACCAGGCCCAACCTTGTCAAGCACCGGGAAATACGATAAGGAGAGGACGGAGGAGGGTGCCATGGCGACCATTCGCATCATGCCGGAGACACTGGCTAACAAGATAGCTGCGGGCGAGGTGGTAGATCGCCCGGCGTCGGTGGTGAAAGAGCTCGTGGAGAATGCCATCGATGCCGGGGCGACCCAGATCACCGTGGAAGCGGGCACCCCGGTCTATCGGTCCATCCGGGTGGTGGACAACGGGACCGGCATGAGTGAGGACGACGCTCTCCTCTGTCTGGAACGCCATGCCACCAGCAAGATCTTCACCGAGGTGGACCTTGGCGCTATCCGCACCCTTGGGTTCCGGGGTGAGGCCCTCCCCAGCATCGCGGCGGTATCCCGGTTGGAGTTGCGAACCAGAACGAGGGAGGCTACCGCCGGTATCCGTCTCGTGGTGGCAGGAGGCGTGGTCCGGGAGGTGAGCGAGTGTGGGTGCTCGCCGGGAACCCAGGTGTGGGTCCGCGATCTCTTTTACAACCAGCCCGCTCGACGAAAGTTCCTCAAGGCCGAGCGGACCGAGTTCGGGCACGTGGGGGATACCCTTCTGCGCTACGCCCTGGCCCGGTCTGAGATCCATTTTTCCCTGCGCCTCGCGAGCCAGCAGACCCAGGAGTGGCCGGCGGCGGCAAGCCTGAAGGAGCGCCTGGCGCAGTGCTTCAAGACCCATGGTTTCCCTTCTTGGCTCCCGGTCTCCTCCCGAAACGGGGACCTCCGCGTCGCCGGCTTTCTCAGCCCGCCGGAGTTGCACCGCGCTACGATGCAGACGCTGTTTCTCTTCGTGAACGGCCGGCCGGTGCGGGATCGACTCCTGAACCTCGCCGTCATAGAGGCGTACCGAACCCTGCTGCCCCGGGGGCGATTCCCGCTCGGTATCCTCTTTGTTGAATTGCCTGTCGAGCGGGTGGATGTAAACGTGCACCCGAGCAAAGCGGAGGTTCGTTTTCAGGACGGTCGCGAGTTGTTTGAGACAGTGACGCGAGCGGCTCGCGATGCATTGACCACCGGAGAACGCCGTCGCTGGGAGCGACCTCTCGCAGCAGCGCAGGAACGAAGAGCCCCGGTAGAGGAGATCCAGGAGCGGCTGGCGATTTCGTGGGGCGAAGGCCGGCAGGCGGAGAGGGATGCCGTCCTCTCGGCGGTTTTCTCTGCTCCCGCCGCTGACACCGTTGACAAATCGGCAACGCCTGAAGCAGGGGGCGGAAAGGATCCGGTGATTTCGGCGGAGCCGGGTTTTGGAGATCTCACCATTATCGGTCAGCTCCTGAACACCTATCTTCTCTGCGAGGCGCCCGACGGTCTCATCATCATCGATCAGCATGCGGCCCACGAGCGGGTCCTCTTCGAGGCCTTTCTTGCCGAGATGACCTCCGCCTCTCTTCCACGCCAGGAACTCATGCTACCCGAGACCCTGGAGCTCAGCGCAGCGGAGAGCGCCTGGCTGGTGGAGGCTCTTCCCCGGTTCGCGCTGCTCGGGTTCGTGGTAGAGCCTTTCGGGCCGACCACCTTTGTGGTACGGGCGGTCCCCGCCTCCGCTCTTCGGGATGAGCCGTTGGCGCTCTTGCGGGATCTGGTGGCCGAGGGGTGCGCAGGGGTCGGTCAGCCCGGGACCGACACCATGATGGAGAGACTACTCCAGCTCTTGGCCTGCCGACTCTCGATCAAGGCGGGTAAGCGCCTGAAGGTCGAGGAGATGCGTTCCCTTCTTCGCCACCTGGACGGCCTCGATCGAAGTTCCACCTGTCCCCACGGCCGCCCGCTCTGGTGGAAGCTCACGATACGAGAGCTAGAGCGCTTCTTCGGGAGGGCGTAGCGGGTTATCCAGCGATCCTAGCCCCGGACACAAGCCCCAACAGAACCATAGGGAAGTCCAATGACTGACGACCGGCCAAAGGTGATGGTTCTTGTCGGCCCCACGGCGGTGGGGAAGACGGAGACGGTCCTGCAGCTGGCAGCGGCGCTCCCAGTGGAGATCGTCAACGCCGATTCCATGCAGGTCTACCGCTACATGGATATCGGGACCGCGAAACCATCTGCGACCGAGCGCGCGTTGGTGCCGCACCATCTCCTGGACTTGGTGGAACCGGACGAGGATTTCGATGCCCATCGCTATCGGGACCTGGGCCGTGTCGCCGTTGCGGAGGTGTGGCGGAAGCGTCGAACCGCCTTGGTGGTTGGGGGCACCGGGCTCTACGTCCAAGCCCTCCTTCATGGGCTCTTCCCAGGAGCCCCGAGGAGAGCTGAGATCCGGGCCCGACTGCGGTCGGAGGGGAAGGCGATGGGCGCGATCCACCTCTTCCATCGGCTGGCCGCGGTGGATCCAACGACCGCAGGGCGCATCCATTGCAGGGATCTCGTACGCATCATCCGTGCCCTCGAGGTGTGGGAGTGCTCGGGAAGACCAATCTCCGCCTGGCAGCGTGAGCACGGGTTCCGGGAACACCCGTTCCGTGTCTTGAAGATCGGCCTTTCGATTCCCCGCCCTGAACTCTATGCGCGGATCGATGACCGGGTGGAGCGGATGATGGCCCGGGGTTTGCAGGAGGAAGTTGCCTGGCTCCTGAAGCGCGGATACGGGCCGGAGCTCAAGAGCATGAAGTCCCTTGGTTACCGCCACCTTGTCAGGTATCTTACCGGCCGCTCCAGCCTTACGGAGGCGGTGGCGTCGATGAAACGGGATAGCCGTCGCTACGCCAAACGGCAGATGACCTGGTTCGGCCGTGATCCCGAGATCCTCTGGATTCACCCGGGCGAACGGGAGAGAATCGTCAGGTTGGCCCTTGCCTTCCTGGACAAACCTGAGGACCAGAAGGAGGACGCATTGGGGCGCTGCGACAAAACCGTTGACAACGCCCCTTGATACCTATACTTTTTTGGCCACTTGCCCACCGTTGACCGTAGCCGACCAGGAGTCGCGGCGGTGGAAAAGGCAGGTTCCGGTATGGCACTTAAGGGAAATATCGAGACCTTCTATCTTTCCAGCATCCTCCAACTCCTCTGCGGCGACAAGAAGACAGGTGTTCTCTCCATCGGTGAAGGTGATCGCCGCGTCAATATCTATCTCAAGAACGGCAGCATCGTCTACGCCGCCGGAACTCAGAAGGAGGTTCGACTCGGCTACTTGCTTCGGAGCAAGGGGATCATCTCTGCGGAAGAGCTCCAGGCGGCTCTGACGCTGGCCAAACAGCGCCAGGAACGGCTTGGGAAGATCTTGGTCGAGAAGGGCTACATCTCGGCGGAGACGTTGAAGCGGTTCATTCACCAACAGGTAAGGGAGATCCTCTATGATCTCTTCTTGTGGCAACGCGGCGAGTTCGAGTACGTCGACAAGGACGTAGCCATCGAGGATGAATTCGCCACCGACTTTAACCACATGGAGATCATTCTTGAGGGCAGTCGTCGGGTCGACGAATGGGCACTTCTCAAAAAGCACATCCCCCATCCCGACGTCGTATTCAAGATCGGTCGGAGCGTGGAGCAGGGCAAGGATTCCATCAACCTGAACGCCAACGAGTGGAGGCTTCTCTCCCTGGTGGACGGAAGGCGCACGGTCCAGCAGATCATCGCCGACAGCGGCCAAGAGGAGTTTTCCGTCTACCGGATCATGAACTCCCTGATCTCATCGGGCATCATCGAGCGCCTTGGCACGGCTGCTCCTGCCGCCCCGGCGGAAAGGGAGAGCGAGGGCTCCGCCCTCTTGTACGTCTACCATGATGTGCTACAAAATCTGCGGAGACTACTGGACAAGCTGGCCGGCTCCACTGCGGTGAACCTCCTGGAACAGGCCAAGGGGAAGGTGCCGCCAGCTGTTTTGGGGGCGATGCAGCGATACGACTTCACCGGGGATGCGGCTGGGAACGTCCGGCAGGTCTTGCTTCAGGGAGGTGCCGACCCCGCTTCTCTGGGGAAGGATGGGCTGATCGTAGCCTGTAACGCCCTGATTCTTGCCATCCTCCACCAGGCCAAGGATACCCTCGATGGGCAAACCATGACCACCTTCTTCCAGGGATTCCTCAATCTCCTTGCTCAGTGGCAGAAGAGACCGGCGAGGACCGAGGTCCAGAACATGATCCTTATCACTATCGGCCACACGGTAAGGCAATTTGAGCAGGAGATGGGGAAGAGCGAAGAAACCAAGGAGAAGGGCGGGGGAATTCTCTCCTTCCTCAAACGCCGCTAAGACTCAATTCACCACGGTCACGTCCCTGGCTCTCTCCGCCGCCCTCCCCGAGTGATCCAAGTCTTTTCGTCCCTCACCCATTCGACAATCACCCGGTGGGATGAGGGGTAATGCCGAGAACGCGCTCAGGCTTTCATCTTCTGGTTGTTCTCACTCGCTCACGTTGATCTTTTCGAGGGCGAGGTCAATCTCAGTGGGCGTCCGCCAGCGTTTCTTCGGATCTTTATGGAGGCATTTGAGCACCAGTTCGTCTACCTTGGCGGGGATGGTGGAGATGAAAACCCGGGGAGGCACCGGATATTTTTCGTTATGCTGTTGACAAAAGTCCTCGGGGGAGGGACCGGCGAAGGGGAGGTGCCCGGTGAGGGCCTGGTAGAAGACGACGCCGAAGGCGTAGATATCCACCGCCTGCTTCATCTTGTCCGGCATCTTCATCGGGGATCGATTGAACTGCTCTGGGGCCAGATAAGCAAGCTCTCCGGGGGAGCGTTCTCTATAGTCAGGATTCCAGTTGAGCACCGTATCGAGAAGAAATGTGAGGCCTAAATCGGCAATCCTCGCTTTCGCGAGATCGTCCTTGATGTAGACCCGCCTCGGGTTCAAAGAGAGGTGGAAGGTCTTCCGCAATATGTCGTCCGTACCTCGGTGGGAGTGGGCGTACGCCAAGGCATTGAGCAGTGCCCGGGCCAGGCGGACGGCAGCGCTCACCGGGAGGCTTCCCTTGTCGGTGAGCAGATCGGCAAGGGTGGTGTCGAAATCCTCGGTGATTAAGTAGTAGCGACCTTTGGATTCAGCCACATCGAGGATGCGCGCCAGGTTCCGGTTTTCCATGGTTACCTGCTCGTAAGACCAGCGACGGATGAACTCCTTCACCCTGTCCCGCCTTGCAATCTGGGGCAGGAGAGTCTTGGCGACGCGGATGACTCCCTGGGTAAGCTCCTTCACTCTGAACAATTCGACGACCTCGTCCTCACCCAACTTCGCCTCAATCGAGTACTGGCGCCCCTCCGCCGATGGGGAGCCTATCACTCGCGAAACCAGGAGTCCGGTCTCGTGGACGGCGACCTTGTCGCGAATCGTCTGATCGTCTGGATCGATGGCGTGGGCGCGTCGGTAGCATTCTCGAGCCTGGTCGGGAATTCCCTGTTCTTCGTATGCTCTCCCGAGGATAGCGTAATATCTGAGGACTTCCGGGCCCTCTTTCCCCGATTCCACCCCGTGGAGGGCATCACCGAGGAGCTCGACGATACGGTCGTAGTGCCGCTGTTCCAGAAGAACCTCTCCCAGCTCGATCAAGGTGGGGAGCCTGTAAGGCGTATCTTCGAGAAGGATCTCGACATACTGGTTTACGGCATCTTCCACTCGGTCTGCCCGGAGGAGATTTCGAGCGAGCTTCAGCCTAATCTCCACCGTGGCCTCCTCGGTTTCGAGGAGCTGCCGATAGAGGTGGATAAGCTGAGTCCGAGACCACGAGTCCTGGGGGGAAACCTCCTGGATTCTCTCGAGATAAGTGGCTGCCCGGGTCAGGGCATCCTCTGCGGTGAAGATTTGGGCGAGATCTTTCAGCGCCTCGAGATTCTCGGGGTCCTGCTGCAGGATCTCCTCGTAGATGCCGATGAGGCTTGGAGCTGGCCCTTCGAGCTGGCTGCGGAGCTGGCGCAGTTGCTGGATACCTTTGAGGAACTGCTTGTTTTTCACGTGAAGCTTCGCCACGTTGAGACCCTGGCGTAGGGTTTCCTCTCTCGTGTCTCTTGCCGGGCGCGGCGGTGGCTCAGGACGTGGAGGCGGTACGACCACAGGAGGCTCGTCCGACTTGAGGCGCTCCTCTCTCGTCACTCTTACGGGGCGTGGCACCGGGGCCGGA
>JAGFXI010000006.1 GCA_017861095.1 Deltaproteobacteria bacterium
CTATGCAATCAGATAATAAAACTAGTAATATTCTCTTAGGATGAAATCCACTTGACCCCTGACCTTCTATCTTCTATATTCCTATCCGACAATATAACATGTTCAAGGGGAAGGCCGATGAAAAATTTCATCAGGGTCATGAAGGCCCTTTCCGATCCCAACCGCGTGACGATCCTCAAGATGCTGCAGCACCGGGTCATGTGCGTCTGCGAGATCCAGGCGGCACTCGGCCTGGCTCAGCCGACGGTGTCGAAGCACCTCCAGATCCTCGCCAATGCGGGTCTGGTCGCGTCGGAGAAGGAAGGCCTGTGGGTGAACTATCGCCTTGCCGACGGAGGTAGGAGCCCCTACGCGGCCACCCTCCTCGGAAACCTCCGGCACTGGCTGCAGCAGGATCCCGAGGTCGAAAGATTGCTGGGCGAACTTCCGAAGATCCAGCGGGAGGATATCTGCAAAAGGCCGCCCACGGAATCGCGTCTGAGGTCAAACAGTCGATCGCCGATCGCGGCGATTTAGGGTTCGAAAACCGTCGAAAGGGAGGGAACGATGTCATCGGACTGCTGTGCACCAAGCTCGAATATCATGATCCTCTCCTGTTCCGGTGGATCGAATGTGGGGCAACTCGCGAACCAGGCTTCGGTGGAACTGACTCAGGAGGGATTCGGTAAGATGTTCTGCCTGGCGGGTATTGGCGGCCATCTGAGCGGATTTGTTCAGTCGGCGAAAGATGTGCCCACCATGGTCGTCATAGACGGATGCTCCGTTGGCTGCGCCAAGGCAATTATCGAACATGCCGAGATTCCGCTCGGGCACTACCTGGTGCTGACCGATCTCGGCGTCGAAAAGAACAAGAATTTCACTCTCGACCGACAGTTGATCGAGCGAGTGAAAGATGCTGTCAAGGCAGCTTGCGCCTCGGCTCCTCAGGGCGGAGGAAGGGCTGCTACAACCTCGTGCTGTGCTTGACTCAACGGTTTCCGAGGTGCGTTCAAGGGCCGAGAGCGAAAAAAGGATGTGCCCCATGCTGCTCCACGGGTACCGTAAGGAGATATTCCGGCCGGAGTGCAATCCTCGGTTCCAGTCGCTCCATTGCATCGCCCACCTGGATGAGAATATCAGCGAGGTGCTCCCCTACCTCAACACGGTGCTCGGGGGCCATCAATACTTCCGGGAGCCTCCTGCCCTGACTCTGAAGAGCCACGGCAAGCTCATCACCCTGCACCCCAGGGAGATCGCCATCAATGCATTGAGGGATGAAGAGGAAGCGGACAGGATTCTCGAGTGGCTCAGGGGGGAGATCAACGAAACGTGGGAGAAACGGAGCGAGATCAGGCCGAGCTTTGAGACCCCGGCAAGACCGAGGATCCTGGAGATCCTCAAGCTGCTGCCGAAGACGAACTGCCAGGAGTGCGGCCAGCCTACCTGCATGGTTTTCGCCGCCCGGGTCGCAGAAGGAGGGAGAGGGGCTGACGATTGTCTACCCCTTTCCTCGGAGCCGAAGGCGCGGCTCAACGAATACCTGCGGCAGTTTCATATGGGTGATTGACGGAAACCTTTGAGGCTTGAATGCCTTTTTGCTACAAGGAGTTACCCATGGAGACTCGAACGGGAATGAAAGCACTTGACGTGCCGATGGTCGGAGAGAAAAGGCTGTCAGCTCTGGATAAGCTGCTGACCCTCTGGATATTCCTGGCGATGGGGGCGGGGATCCTGCTGGGTTACTTTGCCCCGTCGGTCACGCAGTTCATCGCCGGGCTTCAGGTGGGTACCACCTCGATTCCTATAGCGATCGGGTTGATCCTCATGATGTACCCACCACTCGCCAAGGTGAAATATGAAGAGATGGGGTTGGTGTTTCAGAACAAGAGGCTTCTCGCCTTCTCTCTCATTCAGAACTGGATCATCGGCCCCATATTCATGTTCATCCTGGCGATAGTATTTCTCCGCAACTACCCCGAGTACATGATCGGCGTCATCCTTGTCGGGCTGGCGCGCTGTATCGCCATGGTGATCGTGTGGAACGAGTTGGCCGACGGAGACCGGGAGCTCGCGGTGGGATTGGTTGCCTTCAACGCGGTGTTCCAGGTTCTCCTTTATGCTGTCTACATCTACTTGTTTATAACCTTGGGACTCAACTGGCTGGGACTGGTAAAGGGCCTAAATGTCAGCATCTCGATTTGGGAGGCGGCGCAGACCGTTTTCATCTATCTCGGCATACCGTTTTTGGGTGGAGTCATCACTCGCTTCAGCTTGCTCAGGGCCAAAGGCAGAGAGTGGTATGAGAACGTGTTTGTGCCGAGGATAAGTCCGATCACCCTTGTGGCTTTACTGTTTACGATCATTGTCATGTTCTCTCTCAAGGGTGAATACATCATCCAGTTGCCTCTGGACGTTGTCAGGATAGCAATACCGCTGACCATCTATTTTGTGGTCATGTGGTTTGTTACCTTCTTCCTGGTGCCGAAAATAGGAGGGAATTACCAGAAGACAACGGCGGTCTCGTTCACCGCGGCGAGCAACGACTTTGAACTTGCCATCGCCGTGGCGGTGGCGATCTTCGGGATCGGCTCCAATCAGGCCTTTGCAACCGTTATCGGGCCGCTGATCGAGGTGCCGGTGCTTATCATTCTCGTGAATGTCGCCCTCAAGTTCCGGGCAAGGTTCTTCCAGCCCAAGAGAGCCTGACCGTTGGGATGCAAGAGATGTAGGAGATGATGTGCTCTACGGATCCGGTCGGTCAGATTGGGCTAGAGATGAGCCCGGCTTTCCTGGAACATCCTGTGCAGAGACCAGAGGGGGCGCTCGGTTTCACGCGGTAGTTTGAGGCGATCCCATGGGCTGTATCCTTTTTGACCGGGGGGTTCTATGCGGACGCTCGTGGTGGCTCTAACAGTTGTGTTCGCGCTTATCTTGCCTTTTTCCGCCTTGGGCCAGACGCTGGCGGCGCTCCCGGAGGTGCCGGTGAAGGGCATGGTAACGCTGGTCGATCTCGGTGCCAAGAAGTGCATTCCCTGCAAGATGATGGCGCCGATTCTGGAAGAGCTCACTAAGGAATATCAGGGGAAAGCGGCCATCGTTTTCATTGATGTGCGGCAGCACACGGATCAGGCCGAGAAGTATCGCCTCCGTGCGATTCCGACGCAGATATTCTTCGACAAGCAGGGAAATGAAGTCCTTCGCCACGTGGGGTTCATGGACAAGAAGAGTATCGTCCAGGTGCTGGACAAGTTGGGCGTGAAGTGAGAAGGGGGCGTGATGTTCGACGCGTGGTATGTCACCGTGCATGGCTGGATGACGGGTGCGAGCGGACTGGCTGCCGTCGGCTCCTTTCTGTGGGGCGTCATCAGCGTGCTCTTCAGCCCGTGCCATCTGGCTTCGATTCCGCTCATCGTGAGCTACGTCGCCGGCCAGGAGACGAGCCTCACTGCTCGCCAGGCCGCCCGCTATGCGGTCGCCTTCACGGCGGGCCTCTTCACCAGCATTGCCCTTGTGGGGGCAATCTGTGCCATGCTGGGGAGAATGCTCGGCGAGGTAGGACCCTACTGGACCATTCTGGTGGGAGTGATCCTCATCTGGGTTGCCCTGGACATGATGGGAGTGAGGGCCTGCTCGATGGGCGGAGGGCTTCTTGGGCGCTTTCGATTCAGAGGTCTTTGGGGCGCCCTGGCTCTCGGCCTCGCCTACGGTGTCCTCTCGGGCTCCTGCACCTTCGGGTTTATCGCGCCGATCCTTGCCCTGATTACCCTTGAGGAGAAGATGCTGACCGGGATGACCTACATTCTTCTTTTCGCCCTCGGCCACTGTCTGCCCATCATTGTGGCGGGTACTTCCGCAGCTCTCGTAAAGCGTGTGCTGGAAAATGGTGCTTTCCAGCAGGGAAGTGTTTGGTTTAGGCGCCTCGCCGGAACGGTTATCGCGGCATTTGGAATCTACTTCCTTCTCCGTCCGTTCATCTTGGTGTGACCTCCTACCGGAATTGTCGTCGAACTCACGCATTCCGTGGACGGACACCTTTTTCCCTCACAAAGACGAACCAAGAGCCCGGCGAAGGCGATATACGCCCGGGGCGGCCAGAGAGGAGAAAAAATCCTTGACTATAGATAACTATATTGTTATATATTACTCCAGCGTTAGGGCCGGCCCTGTTGCAAACTGCGCCCGGAGGTGTGAGTGGGACGCATGGGCATAGTGAGGAGAAAGGTGCAGAACAAGGCCCCTGAAAGTATTGCGAGGGCGGTCATAGACGGATGCGCCGACTGCGACATCTGCCGATACCTCATGGAGGACACCTCCTGCCTCGTATTTCCCGAACTCTACAGGCTCTATGACAAGGAGAGGGAAGAGAAAGGCGAGGTAACTCCACAGGACCTCAGAAAGCTGGTGGACCTTTGCAATTTCTGCGCACTCTGTCCCTGTCCTGATGTGCGCTCGAACCTCATGAAGGCCAAGCACGCCTTTGTCCACCGCCAGGGGCTTAAACCAACCATTCGCCTGTTGGAAGATGTCGCCCGTGTTGCAAGGATATGCGGGGCCTTTCCCCGACTGGCCAACCTGGCTTTTCAATCCGAGCTGACGGGAGGATTGCTCAAGAACCTGGCCGGAATACATCCGAAGAGCAAGGTCCCGAAATTCCCGGAAGGAGCCTTCCCCGCATGGGCCGGGGAGCGAGGGCTCGACATCCGTCAGAGCGGGAGCAGGACGAAGGTGGCCCTTTTTGCGGGTTGCACCGGGCAGTATCTCTTCCCCGACGTGCCCAGAGCTGCGGTTGAGGTTCTCCAGCGAAACGGGATCGAGGTGTACTATCCGGAACAGAAGTGCTGCGGGATGCCCAGCTTGCTCGAGGGCGATCAGGCGCTCACATGTGAATTCGCTGCCTTCAACCTGGAGCGTCTCTCCGAAGCTGTTGATGAGGGGTGCGACATTGTCTGCTCCTGTCCCACGTGTGGTTTCATGCTCAAGGACGTTCTCAGCGAGGGCGCCCATTATTCGGACCAATATCGTGAATCGGTCGGGGCGGAGGGCAGCGGCTCGGATGGGCAGATGGCATTTACCGGAAGAGTTGGCAAAGAGGCCGCACTCCCCAGCAGGGTGCTCCTCAGCGGCCTCTTCAAGGATGACGGGTACTTTGCCTCGTTGGATGCCCGGAAACGGATGAAGATAGCGACCCATACCCACGACCTCGGGGAGTATTTGCTGAGCCTCCACGTCGCAGGAAAACTCGATACCAAACTGGGTGCGGTCCCCTCCCGGATGGTCTATTACCCGCCTTGTCACCTGAGGGAACAGGAGATCGGCGAACCCTATTCTGAGTTGCTTCACCTTATTCCAGGAATATCCCTGGAGACGATCGACGGTGCCTTCTACTGCTGCGGCATGGCCGGGATCATGGGGTTCAAGCGAGATTTCCATGAGGTCTCCGTGGCGATGGGAAGTCGCTTGATGGAAAAGATCGGGACGCTTCATCCTGAAAGGCTCGTGAGCGACTGCCTGAGCTGCCGGATCCAGTTCAACCAGCTTCTGCCGTACAAGGTGCTTCATCCGATCGAGATTCTCCGCGAGGCTTACATGAACGAGGGGACTTCAGGCCCCCTTGCAGGGCAAGACGACCGAGACAGGGGAGAGTGAGAATGAGAACTTACCTGAGAGTTATGAAGGCGGTTGCCGACAGCGCCCGGGTGAAAATCCTGAAAATGCTTCAGCACCGGGAGCTCTGCGTGTGCGAGATACAGACTCTTCTCCGGATCAGTCAGCCGGCAGTTTCGCGGCACTTGAGACTTCTTGAGGACGCGGACCTTGTCCGGAGCCAGAAGGACGGGATGTGGAGTAATTTCCGGCTTGCTACCAAGGAGGAATGCAATCCGTACTCTTTGATGATTTTGAAGAACCTCCGTACTTGGCTGGAGGATGAGCCACAGGTGCGGGACGTTTTGAAACGCTTAAGGACCGTGGACCGAGCTACCTGCGGTCCGGCGATCAGCGGCGCTCGGCGAGCCCGTGCCGAACTGAATGCGGCGCGATGAGGGGGATGCATTCACTGGAGCAAACGCTGCATTGAACAAAGAGACAGGCCGCAGAGTCAGGTTAGAAGGAGAGAGGTCAAATGGGTATACTGGATTTTGTCGTAAAGTTGTTCCAGGGCGGCTTAGGGAATCTGGCTGCCTACCTGGCCGCACATGTTTTGCTGTGCCTAGTGCCCGCCTTTTACATAGCCGGCGCCATGACCGCCTTGATTCCCAAAGAGACGGTGACCCGCTTCTTGGGCCGGAACACCCCCAAGTTTCTTTCGTACCCAGCGGCCGCATCGGCGGGATCGCTGCTTGCGGTCTGCTCCTGCACCATCGTGCCCCTCTTTGCGGGCATCTACAAGAAGGGCGCAGGACTCGGGCCGGCCATAACCTTCCTGTTCTTTGCTCCCGCCGCGAATATTCTGGCGCTCGTTTACACCGGCGGCATCATCGGGGTTGACCTGGCATTTGCTCGCCTCGTGCTTTCACTGGTGTTCGGCATCGGCATCGGGATGATCATGGCACTCATCTTCCGCAGTGAAGATATCGCGCATGACAAGGATACTGACGTTCTCTTTGCCGGGCAGGGCCGGATGCGTCGCCCGGCGCTGATTTTCTTGCTTCTGTTGGTAGCGCTCCTCCTTTCGGGCACGCTCAAGCTCGCAGTGCTGACGGATGCCTACGCCAAGGTGACGCTGCCTTTTTCGGGGATGGACCGTTTCCAGGATGCCTTGTTCCGGCTCGTGCCATTCGACGCCAGCAAAGGCGAAGAAGGTGTAACAGCCCAGGGTGCAATCCTGATCGGCCTGCTGATCCTGATTGCTCTCTCATCCAAGAAAGGACTTGAAAACATCATTGAAGGCTTTAACGGCTGGACATGGGTCTCGCTATGTCTGGTCGCCCTTACTCTCCTCACGGCGGCGCTGGGGGTGAATCCACACGCGGGTGGGCTGGACATTCTCTTCACGGGTAAGTTTCTTGGCGTGGTGCTGAGCATGGCCGTGTTGATTTACCTGGCGCGCTATCACCTGGAAGAGCAGGAAGTGCGCGATTGGCTTTGGGAATCGTGGCGGTTCGTGAGGCAGATCTTTCCTCTCCTCGTCGTGGGTGTGTTCGCAGTGGGGGTGATCCGGCAGATCGTCCGGCCTGAATGGATCCAATCGCTGGCGGGGCACAATACCATCCTGGGGAACTTTGCCGGCGTCGTTTTCGGCGTGTTCATGTACTTCCCAACCCTGGTCGAGGTTCCCATTGCCAACATGTTTCTTAGCCTAGGGATGCATCGCGGCCCGCTCCTCGCCTACCTGATGGCTGACCCCGAGTTGAGCCTGCAAAGCATCCTTATCATCTCGAGTATCATCGGGCGGATTAAGGCTTGGACGTACGTCGCGTGGGTTGCCCTGTTCAGCCTGCTGGCAGGGCTCATCTACGGCGCGTGGGTTGACGGCGCCAGCGTCTGGTTGATTGGGTTGTGTCTGATGGTCGTAGTGGGGTTGTTGGCTTTTGGACTGTACCAGGTAAACAAGCGCAATGTGCAGAAGGCGGTTGCCCCGCCGGCAGCCATTCCAGAGAAGAGATGACGTCCTTTAAGGGTAGGGGGCGGTTCTTCTCCGCCCATTGGGTAATTGAAGCTAACTGCTAAGGAGGTAGATGATGGAGATCAAGGTACTCGGTCCCGGTTGTCCCAAATGTCAGGCGCTGGAGAAGAACGTGAAAGCCGCCGTCGCCGAACTCGGCCTGAAGGTCGAGGTCGATCACGTCACCGATATCAACAAGATCACGGAATACGGGGTTTTCATGACCCCAGGGCTCGTAGTGAACGGTGTGGTCAAGGTCGTCGGCAAAGTGGCGACCAAGGAGGAGATCAAGAAGCTCCTGAGCGCATGAGGGAGAAGCGATGGCCAAGGAAGACGAGGTCAGCAAGATCAGCGTCGGCAATTTCACCGTAGGAATTGTTGGCCTGAAGGCCGCCCTGGAGCAGGCGGCGCAGGCCGGAGTTTCCCCCGACGACAAAGGAGGGGAGTACCTGCTAAAGGTTCTCAAGTCGAAAAACTACATCCCTGACACTTCGGAACCCGAGTACGCCCGGGCCTTTCTCCGGGAGTACAAGAAGTCCAAGGGAGTTCCCGTCGAGAGCGATAAACCACAGGGGCTCGAGGTGAAGATTCTCGGCCCCGGCTGCATCAACTGCGACAAGCTGGAGCAGATCGTCTACAAGGTGATGAGCATGGCGAGCCTGCCGGGAACGGTGGAGCACGTGCGAGATCTGAACGAGATCGCCTCCTACGGCATCGTGCCCGTGCCGGCCTTGGTGATCAACGGTCGAATAAAATGCGCCGGCAGGCTTCCGGTGGAGAAACAGGTGCTCCAGTGGCTGAAGGAGGCGGGAGGGCAGTAGGGGGTCGGTCGTAACCTTCCTGTAAGATTTAGTATTCTTGTTGAACCATCGATCCATGCAAGCACGGAAGGTGCTACTTAACAAAAGATCTGAAGAATTATGAAAAAAATAGATAAAATTCGAATACTTTTTCTCTGTACCGGAAACTCGTGTCGGAGTCAGATGGCCGAGGGCTGGGCGCGGCATCTCAAGGGCGAGGAGATCGAGGTCTACTCGGCGGGAGTGAACCCAAAGGGGATCGACCCCAGGGCAGTCAGGGCCATGTCAGAGGCGGGTATCGACATCTCCGGGCAGAGGTCCAAGTCGGTCTCGGAGGTCAGAGAGATTAACTTCGATTACGTGGTTACCCTCTGTGATCATGCACACCAATCCTGCCCGGCGTTTCCCGGGAGAGTCAAGGTCGTTCATGTAGGCTTTGCCGACCCTCCTCAACTGGCGAAGAATGCGCGCAGCGACGAAGAGGCGATGGGACAGTACCGTCGCATCCGCGACGAGATCAGAGCGTTCGTGGAGCGGTTGCCGGACGCTCTCATGCAGGAGGGAGCGATGGACAGGCTGCTTGGGAATCACGGCTTCGAGAGCGGGATCAAGGCGGTGCTGGCTCGGTTGTCCGGGGATCCTGGAACCAAGAAGAAGTAAGGGGTATAGGTGGGCAAGAAGAAACTTTTCACAAAATTGGCGGCTTCGTAAAAAGTCCATCCGTCCCGCGAGGCGCGGGATTGCGCTTCATCTTTCGTCATTGCGGCGTACGTCTATGTACGCCTCATTCCTCAAGATTCGCGCGCCTTGCATCTGGAGCTGACAAAATGGCGCCGAAGGGACTTTACTGCTGCGGGGCATCAACGGTGAGGGTTGGGGGGCTCGTGGGAGAAGAGGTGCTCGCCGTGATCGATGAGCGCGTCAACTTGTGTGCCCGCTTCGCTGAATGCAGGTGCCCCCATCAGGCTGTGGCCGAACGGGTCTACTTGATCCCGCAGGCGCTGGACGCCTTTACCATAGGGTCCTATGAGAAACAGTGCCTGAGATGTGGGCAATTTGTAAGACGCGATATTCCCTCAGCAACAAACCCTGGTGAGAGAAACCCTGATGAGAGCCGTTGCCCACGACCAGTGGAAGATTATGGCCTTTCAAATGGGGACTAACACACATGTCCGAAATGGGATGACGAATTCCATCCGAATAATCCTGCCTCGCGCCTCGCATACCTTGTCGAGGTAAGTCCTGGTAAGGTCGCTCTGGCTCAGGGCCCGACCTCTGAAGGATCTTGACAACAGCACCTTAAGGCTTTTCCGAGTACCGCTCTCTCAGGCGCAGGATGGTCTCCTGTTCCCATGTGGCCGTATAGCGCAGGAACGACGACATTCCGCCTGGCCACGGGTAGTTCGCCCAAAGAGAGGCCCCGAAGAAATCAAAGTAGGCCACGTGAGTCACCTTGGTCTGAGCTTCGCCGAAGGGCTCGAGCTGGATGGAGCCGTAGTTGAACCTTTGGTCGCACTCCACGGGATTGTCGAGAACGAACTCAAGCCGATGCTGCGCGGGGTGGATCTTTGTTTTCCAGCGAAAAACCTTACCGGGAGCGTTTGTATAGGTGTCTTCGGTGATGACAATGTTGCCGTGCTGACTGATGAACCGGTGTTCTCGGATGAACCTATTGCTCACGAGGAAGTCGTTATTGAAATCGGTCTTGAACCTCCAGAAGACTTCGAGGGGAGCGGGAACGAGATAGACGAGTTTATACGCTTCGCCGCCCCTCGCCTCGGGTTCAATCCTATAGAGCGCCTCTTTGTCGCGGGTCAGCTCCTCGGGGCTCGGTTCGACGCTGGCAGGTTGGACCGTGAGAGCCCCCTGGGCATGCACGAGGGGGAAAGCCAATGCCACGAGGAGACTAAGCCATGCTAGCGTCTGGGCCGGTAACCGTGCCATGGCCTCCTTATCCTTCCACGTAACTCGAGGTGCCAGGGAGAGGGGGGTCTGTCCGGGAGAACGGATGAGGAGCGAGCGAAATGAACCGCCTCTACCCTAGGCCGTACTTCCCCATCTTGTAGCGGAGCACCCGCTCGCTGATCCCAAGCAGGGTGGCCGCTCGGGTCTGAATCCCGCCTGCCTTTTCCAAAGCCTGGAGGATCGCGTCCCGCTCGATTCGGTTGATGACCGCCGGCAGGGGCTCGGAACCGTCCATGACCACGCTCTCCTTCTGCCCACGGGAGCCGGTGACCGCGGGTGGGAGGTCCTCGAGGGTGACTGCGGGGCCCCGGGAGAGGATGCAAGCCCGCTCGATGACGTTCTCCAATTCCCGGACGTTGCCCGGCCAGTCGTAGCGCAGAAGGGCCTCATGGGCCTCGCGGCTGAGGGTTTTCGTGTCGGCCCCGTGTTTCCCGGAGATGGTGCGGAGAAAATGGTCTACCAAGTGGGGAATATCCTCCCGCCGATCCCGCAGGGCTGGCAGATGAACCTCCACGACATTCAGGCGATAGTAAAGATCTTGGCGGAACCGCCCCTGTCGCATGAGCTCCTCCAGATCGCGGTTGGTGGCGGTGATGATGCGAACGTCAACGTTGATGGTGCGGGTGCCGCCGAGACGCTCGAAGGTTTGCTCCTGGAGGACCCGGAGGAGTTTCGCCTGGAGGCCAGGCGACATGTCGCCGATCTCGTCGAGGAAGAGGGAGCCGGTGTGCGCCAGCTCGAACCGGCCGGGCTTGGCGTGTACCGCTCCGGTGAAGGCGCCCTTCTCGTGGCCGAAGAGCTCGCTTTCGAGGAGGGTCTCCGGGATGGCGGCGCAGTTCATGCTGAGAAGGGGCTTATCCCCTCGAGGGCTCTGGAGATGAAGGATACGGGCGATGATCTCTTTGCCGGTGCCGCTCTCACCAAGGATGAGAACCGGGGCATTCGAGCCGGCGGCCCTCTTGACCACGCTGAGAACGTGCTCCATTTTCGGAGAAACGGCGATTACTCCTCCGACCTGGTGCCGCTCGCGGAGCATCTCCTTGAGAGCCCGGTTCTCCCGCATGAGGGTTATGCCCTGTGCGGCTCGCTGGAGGATGATGAGGAGCTCCTCGAGATTCACGGGCTTGGTCAGGTAGTCGAGAGCGCCTTCCTTCATGGCTGCGACCGCTGATTCCACCGTGGCGAAGGCGGTAATGAGCACGACCCGGGCCTCGGGGTTCACGCCGCGGACTTCCCGAAGCAAGTCGAGGCCGTCCATCCCCGGCATCTTGTAGTCGGCGAGGACGAAGTCGAAGAGATCCTGCTGGAACTTGGCGAGTCCCTCCCGGCCATTGGCGGCGGTCTGAACGCGGTAGCCCTGGCCCTTGAGAAAATCGCCGAGGATCCGCCGCTGGGCCTCCTCATCCTCTACGATCAGGACGGCCCAAGGCATCTGCGCTTTCGACCCCGCCGCACTCATGACTTCCTCCCTGCTGCCGGCTCCCCCTGAGGTCTTATAGCGCGCCTTCCCCGGCGAGGCAAGTCGCAACGGGAAGGATGGCGGGATCTGCGGTGGCGGCACCTGGCTCGTGCATAATGCGGGCTAGATTCTCTCGTGGGCTCTCGGCTACAATGAAGCCCGAGGCAGTTGCTGGAAACCCTCTTTGAAGCTCACGGACCACGCTGCCAAGGGAGGCGTGGTGATCTGCGACGCAAGGCGCATCTGGAGTCACCTCTTACTCTCCGGCCATCGGGAACGCTTCCCGACCTTGCATCTGTCCTTCGCCGGAGGGCCGGACCACCGCAATCTTATTGATGGTGCGACTATGCAGCCTTGCAGAGCAGATCACCAGGTCTCCCCCTATCGCAGGCCAACGCATTGTACGCGTGAGCATTCTCAGGGTTTTTCGGCAACCGGTTGACCAATGGACCCGAGGGAGTCGTCGCCCCATGGCAGACAGAGTGGTTCGCCCCGTCTATCTCTATGCCCTCGCGGGGGTGGTTGCCGTGTTGGTGCTGGCAAGCGGGGCGCTCCAGATCACCCGAACCAAGCGCGAACTGGTCTCTATCTACGAAGGCAGCGCCCGGAGCCTGGCCGACGGAGCGGAGCAGCTGGTCGGGCAGGCGCTGAGCATGGTTGAGGTGTCAGGCCATGGCCCGGCTGACGCTGCCAAGACCTTCGCCCTCGACGACGTGCTCCTGGACTACCTCTTCGGCCTTGCGGCCGATCTGGATCGAACGCTTCCTTCTGCAACGTCGGGCGAGGTAAGGGTGCCCGATCCGGAGGTCTCGCTCCGAGTTGTGCGCGGGGATGCGCCCGAGGCACTCGGCGATGCTTTTCTCATGCACGTGATTCGTTCCCTCGAGCGCGGCGCGGAGACGGTGGCCATTCGTCGGCTCCCGCCCGCACCAGATCGCCCCGGGCGGCTGCTGGTTGTCTTTCGGCGCCACCTGGGACCAGGATTCCTGGTCTTCACCGTGGAGGACACAGCCCGGGCTGGCTTGCTCAAGCGGTTGCTGATGCAGGACGTGGTCAGACTCTTTCGCGACCGGCACGATCTGCTGGATCTCATCTTGGTAGACGACGACGGTCGTGTCCTGGCGAGAGCTCAGGACGAGAGCGTCTCCAAGGTTCCACCGCCCCAGGTAGGCTCTCTTGCAGGAGAAGGTCGTCAGGGCGAGGTGCTCCTGACCCGGCACGGTGAGACACCGGCTCTCGACTTTACGAGGGATCTCCGTTTTCGGGGAAAGGGGGTCGGGGCGATCCGGGTGAGTGTCTCGGTTCTGGCCATGGAGAAGCTTCTCTCCACAAGCCGCAGGTGGACCGTCATCCTGAGTGCGCTCCTCTTTGTCGTCGGGTTCACCCTTGTCCGCCTCATCGTGTGGCGCCAGGAACGGACACTCCTTCGGGTGCGAGAGATGGAGGAAGAGATTCGCCGCCGGGAGGAACTTTCCGCCCTTGGGGAAATGGCTGCCGGGGTTGCTCATGAGATCAGAAATCCCCTGAACGCGATCAGCATGGGACTCCAGAGCCTCGCCCTCGAGGGAGGGGAGGGGAAGGGGCAAGGATCCCCAGAGCTGCTTGAAACGATGCGGCGAGAGGTGGCAAGGATCAATCGGATCGTTGGTGAATTTCTGTCGGTGAGCCGGCCGGTGAGTCTCCACGTGGAAGTGGTGAACCTCAACGAACTGGCGGAGCATGTCGCCGGTCTGCTCCGTCAGGCAGGTGGTCGGGATGGTCTCACCGTGCGAACGGACTTTCCGCGGATTCCGGTCCATCTCTCCGGTGACCGGGACAGGTTAACCCAGGCGCTCCTCAACCTCGGGATCAATGCCCTGGAAGCGTGCGCGAGCCGAGGTGAGGTGACCGTGCGCATCATTGCCCGGAAAAAGCGGGTTCGCGTCGAGGTAAGCGATACCGGCCCGGGCGTACCGCCGGAGCACCAACCAAACCTCTTTCGACCGCACTTCACCACCAAGGAGAAAGGGCTCGGCCTCGGTCTCTTTATTGCCCAGCGGATTGTCCAGGTCCACGGTGGGACCGTGGCCCTCGGCGAGACTTCCTCCCGAGGAACGACCATGGTGATGACCTTGCCGGTGACAGGGTTGACCGACGATGGTCGGAGCGGGCTGCCCACCGCCAGGGTGGAGCTCGGCCGAACGAGGTTGGCATAGATCCTGCTTTTTGAAGAACTTTGGCGGAAGACGCCTGACAAGTCAAAGAGAGGAACGCGACATGGACGAGGTCCACCACGAAACGGCAATGGATTACCTGTCGAGGTTTAGGAGCCTTGGTCGACAGGGATTTCTGGGACTGCACTCTCACCCGGTCCTACTGGAAAGCCAGCGAGTGCCAACGACCAGGAAAAGGCTCTTCATGCTGAAGACGATCACCAATGAGATTAGCGGAATAGCCGCTCAAGATTTGGAGACGAGGTTGAACGAAGAAGTGCTACAAGCCCGGGTAATCCCCGTCGGCAAGCGCGAGGCCGATTCTCCGGGACACATGATCTTTTTGGGGCGGTCGCCGACCAATGACGTGGTCATCCTGGACGCCATGGTTTCCAAACTTCACGCCTACTTCTGTCAACTTCCCGGCGAAAACGAGTATCAGCTTGTGGACATGAACTCGACAAACGGCACCTTCGTGAACGGGGAGAAACTGCTGGCCTCAGTGAAGAAGACCCTCCGCGATGCGGACGAGCTGAGATTCGGCCCCGAAGCCAAGCTGATCTTCTTCGGCGCTCCAGCTTTCTGTGAGCTTCTCACGGAACTGGATCGCGGCCAGGACTGCTAGACCACACCCGCGCGAGACAGCCCCGGCCGGGTGGAGAGCAACGCCCTCTGTGTACGCGGGGATACGAAAAATTCGTAGCAATACCCAAAAAACCCTTGACCCAAAATCGTAGCTTATAGTAGGATCTCTGTTCAAGGGAGATGCCAGTCTCCCTTGGTGCCCCTTGCCCCTATCGGCCATCGTGCGCCTGGCCGATAGGGGATCTTTTTTGAGGGCGGTTTAATAATAAATGGTCCTCGTCCGATGGTACGGTTTCTGCCGATAGGTGTCTTCCTGCCCCAGAGTCCAGAGCCAATTGTCGAGCTGTGCTGATATCGCGGGGTCGCCACGGGCGACCAGCGCCTGACGGAGCCATTCGACTCCCCAGATGGTAGCCGCCCGGATCTCCACCTCCTCGGGGCTGCCCGCCGGAACCGGGATCAGGGAATCTATGCGTTCTGCAAGGTCCGGGGCATAGGAGAGAATTCCGAGGTGCCGGAGCACTTGGGGGAGCTTGTAGTCGGCAAAGGCGGTGAGAGCCGCGATGTCGGCAAAGCGTCCCCATGAGGCTGCGCCGAAGGTGCACCACAGATCCATGACGAGCAGTTGGGCACGCTTGTAGAAGTGGACCGCCTCCCCCTGGTAGAGGGCGATATCGCGAAAGCTTGGGAAGGTTGTTGCCAGCAGCTGTACAAGCTCGACCGCGGAGTATCCTGATTCCTCGAGGAGATGAAGGAAGCTTCCCTGGAAGCGTTCGAGAAGAATCCTGCCGGCATCGCGGAGGTTCTCGAGACGTTCTCGAAAGAGGGGAATGGTGCCCCTGCCGCGGAAAATAGAGGCGAGGGTCTCCCCATCCAGGGTGGCGAGGGTTTCGGCCCGGTGAACAGCGACCCCCTCTTCCATGGCGCGCTTGAGACTGGCTGCCAGAGCCCAGTAGCCGGAAAGCAGCTCCTCCCGGTAGCTGACCTCCCAGCGGGGACTGCCGATATCGGGCCAGAAGCAGTGATTGATCGTGTCCACCACGAAGAGCCATTCCGCGGTGATGCCGGTGCCGTCGAAGTAGTGGTAGGGTGCAGGGCCGACGTGCAGGGGCGGGATGAGGAGGTGTGGCCGGCTGTCGAGAAAACGACTCACCGTGAGGGGGTCAACGTGAACGAAGCGGCTCCTCTCAACAACTGAGCGGCAGGAGGAGAGAACGGGAAGAACAGACATGTCTCACGTGAGGGCGAGGGAGGCGGCCAGTTGGGTGATCCGTCGGGTGCGGTGCACCAGAGTGCGGATGAGCAGGCGGAAGTCGGGGGAAAGGGACTCGTACTCCCGGCGCAGCCGGTCTCGATCCAGCACTCCCAGCTTCACCTCGCCCACGGCGACCACCGTGGCGGAACGTGGCTCCTTTCCCATGTCGAGGAACTCGAGTTCTCCGATGAAATCCCCCTCCCTGAGGGTTGCGACCGTCACCTCGCCCTTGGGCGTGTTCTTGACCACCTTCAACTGCCCTTCGATGAGTACGTAGACCCAGTCGCCAAAGGTTCCCTCCTGGAAGATCACCTGACCGTCCGAGTGGGTCTCCTCATCGCGAATGTAGAGAAGGTCTACCATCTCTGACATGACTGTATCCCTCTCGTGGCTGATATTCTGCCGCTGCGGGAAGAAATGCAAACTCACATTACCTTTCTCCTCCACCGGGTGTCAAGTCACGACACCGCCTGTGACCGCTCCCCGTCGGATCTCGCCCCCGGGTTGACGGCGAATGAAATACCTACGGGGGATGATTGCCCTTGACAGCGTGCCGGACGCGACATACAAGATTTCTGCGTCGCTAACCGCTCGCCAATCTGGAGGTGACCATGTCAGCTCACTCTGAACCGCAGCCGGCTGGCAATAAAGCCCATGGCCAGCCCTTGCTTGATGAGCCCCTCAGGCGATTGCTCTGCCAGATCGACGGGGCCGAATTTCAGGAGATCGCCGTGGCGGCTCTCTCGGCATACCAGGGAGAGCTGGGGGAGACCCCGCGACGAATCGTCGAGAGGATGGTGGCGGATAAACCAAAGTTCGGCTACTGGACGGTCAACGAATCCGAGTATGGCCGGGAGTACACCCTGGCCCTCGAGCTCGGTCGGGTTCGGGTGTTCAAGGGAAGTGTCGCTGCCGACCGGGAGCAGTACGACCTTGCCCGCCGGCTCAGCCGAAGCCATCCCAACCTCATCGCTCTCAGCTGTTTCGATTATCGGCGACAGTTCAGGGTCTTTCTCTCCCCGCGAGCGGCCGCCATGCGGCGTTTCGCCTTGGTGGAGATGGCCAGGCAGGGGACCCGGGCTCCCTCCGCCTCCTTCTTACAGGAGAATCCCGATGCGGCTTGATGAGTTTCCAGACGACATTCGATCCTATCTCGTCCCCCGGCCCTCGGGGGACCTATTCTACCGCTGTCTCCAGTGTGAGGGCGAGTTCGACCTTACCTCCTTGCTTTACACCTGTCCCGGCTGTGGGCAGGTCCTCCTCATCGAGGACCGGCAGTGGGCCCACCTCAAGGAGCATCCGGGGACCTTCTGGCGGCGTCTCTTCGACTACCGCCGTATGCTCAACATCCCGGCACTGAAGGGGATCTTTCTGTTCCACGAGCTGATTGCGCCGGTACTCCCCCTCGAGGATATCATCTACCTGGGGGAGGGCCATACCCCGGTTGTCCGCGCCAACGAGAGCCTGCGTCGGTGGGTCGGCATGGACTTTTTTTTCAAGAACGACGGCCAGAATCCAAGCGCCTCCTTCAAGGATCGAGGGATGGCCTGCGCCCTGAGCTATGTGAGCTACCTCATCCGGACCCAGGGTCTCGGGGAGGTGCTCTCCATCTGTGCCTCCACCGGTGACACCTCTGCCGCCGCCGCCCTCTACTCGGCATACCTAAGCAAGACCGTCAAGTCCGCCGTGCTCCTACCCCACGGGAAGGTCACGCCGCAACAGCTTTCCCAGCCCCTGGGGAGCGGCGCCCGGGTCTTTGAAATCCCCGGGGTCTTTGACGACTGCATGAAGGTTGTGGAGTATCTCGCGGAGCGCTATCAGGTGGCTCTCCTCAACTCCAAGAACGCGTGGCGCATTCTTGGGCAGGAGTCCTACTCCTTCGAGGTCGCCGCGAGTTTCGACTATGACATGAAAGGCAAGGTGGTGCTCGTACCCATTGGCAACGCCGGGAACATCACCGCTGTTCTCGGCGGATTCTGGAAGCTCCGGGACCTCGGAATCATCGACTACCTCCCCAAGATCATCGGCGTCCAGTCGGAACATGCCGATCCGGTGTACCGTTACTACCGGGAATCGAACCCGGCGAAACGGGTGTTCCGGGCGATCACGGTACGGCCGAGTGTGGCCCAGGCAGCGATGATCGGAAACCCGGTGTCCATGCCGAGAGTCATCCGCCTCGTGGAGACCTACGAACAGATGAGCGGCGAGCCGGCGGTGTTCGTCGTCCAGGTGACGGAACAGGAGATCATGGACTGCCAGCTCATCGCCAATCGGAACGGCCACATCGCCTGCACCCAGGGTGGTGAGTGCCTCGCTGGACTCCGTCAGGCCCTTGCCGCCGGGATTGTGAGGCAAGATGAAGTGGCGGTGCTGGACGCTACCGCCCATACGCTCAAGTTCGTCGGGTTTCAAGAGCACTACTTCGCCGGCGACCTTGATCCCGCTTATCGAGTCATTCCAAGGGCGGAACTGAAGAACAGCCCCTCCTTTGTCCGGGCCCCCGGGTTGAAGCGTTTTCCCGCCTCAGGCCAGCCGCTGCCGGCCGATGAGTTCCAGGCCTTCGTGGAGGCAACGGCGAAGGAGATCGCAAGGGAACTTCGCCTTCAGGAGCGAAGGGGCAGAGACTCGTAGGTAGTGAGGAAGCGCTCCAGGTGGGAATCGATGAGCCTGTGTGCATCTCTCACCTCGTCCCCCGCCGCGAATTCTGACCCAAGACTGCGGAAGATGGCATCGTAGGGTGAGCCTCGGAGGCCGAACCTTTCGTAATCGATGAAGGCTTCCTGGTAGGATTCGTCCGAGAACCGATACTTGCCGAAGCGATCCGGTTCCGGCGCCCGGAAGGGCCAGTTTATTTTGAGGGCAAAGAACCGGTGCACCACCTCCTTGAGCAAGGGATGTTCGATGAGGCGGGCGACAAAGGTGTAGCCGAGCCGGTCATTCAGATGCCGGCAGTACGTCTTGACGAGATCGATATCGGTGATGACCAGCCCATAGAGGTACCAGTCGTCGACGCCCAGTATGACCGTTTCCTGCTCCTGGCAGGTGAGATACGAGTAGCTCAGACAGAAATGGTCGGCGCAGAGGGAGCCGCCGTGAAAGCTGAGACGGCGCCAGTCATCCCCGTGGCGTTGGGATGGGTGGAGGAGGCACCCCACCGTTGTCTCGCTGCGGTCGAGGAAACCCACGAACTCACAATTATAGATGGTCGGGAATAGTTTGGCCCGGCCGTTCTCCCGCGGTCGGAACCGGCGGGCGTAACTGCGGAAGGCGGCACCATCAAGGGGTCGAGGGGGACGGAGACAGGACGTGTGCCGGCGGAGTCGCCGCTCCAGCCCGGCGCGGCTGCTGTCACGGTAGTTGTAGAGGCCGCAGCAGGCGGCGCAGGACTTCTGGTTGTCGGGTTGGCATAGGTGGTAGGGAAAGACCACGCCTCGATCCCCGCCCAAGGATTTGACTCGGAGCCGATATCCGAGAAGGTTATGGGAAACCAGTTGCGCGGCCCGGGAAGGCGCCGGAGTTCCAGGCAGCGGGATCTGCTCCGCGAAGCCACGCTCTGGCGTGCCCGCGGCAAGCAGCCCCCGCCTTCGCTGCCGGCCTTTCGCCTGAGGAGGAGACGATTTCTCAACCGCCTGTTATCCGCCCGCCGATCGCCAGAATTCGGCCGGGTTGGGGAGATACCGCCGCACCAGCCGCTCATCGAGGATCTCCTCGATGATCCCGCGGCTCCTCAACTCTGTCAGTGCCGACGGAAGCTCCTGTCGTGGGCCGTTCCAGAAGGGTCCCAGAGACTCCACCGTCGCTGGGGCCCCGCCCTCGACGAAGCTGCAGACGAGAATGTAGGCTGATGTCGCCTCGACGGACAGATTCAGGGTGAAGATCTTCCGATCCATTAGCATCGGGAGAGTCCCTCCAGCCTTGGGGATAGAGGATCATAAACGGCAGGATCGCGGGGGTCAAGACCAGCCCGCATTGACAAGGTCAGTCCCTTACACATATCCTCAGGCTGTCCTCCTTGCGGGTCAAGGAAAACACTAGCGCCCGGCCGAGACAGATCGCGGCGGGGGAGTCTCGCAGACAGGTGCCGACCGTGGGGAACATGTACGACAATGTCCTTCAGCTCATCGGGCACACGCCGCTTGTTCGCATCAACCGGCTGAATATGAATCCCAAGGTCTTGATCTACGCCAAGATAGAGGCACGGAATCCGGGAGGCTCGATCAAGGACCGGATCGCTCTCCAGATGGTGGAAGAGGCGGAGCGACGGGGCGATCTTACTCCCGGTAAGACTATCATTGAGGCGACGAGCGGAAACACGGGGATCGGCCTCGCCATGGTGGCAGCGGTGAAAGGTTACAAGATCATCCTGGCAATGTCTGAGACCGCCAGCCAGGAGCGCCAGAAGATCCTCAAGGCGCTGGGCGCCGAAATCATGCTCACCCCCGGGGCACTGGGTACGGACGGTGCTATCGAAAGGGTCTACGAATTGGTCCGTGAGTTCCCCGATCTCTACTACCTGCCGGATCAATTCAACAACGAGGCCAACTGGAAGGCCCACTACTACGGAACCGCTAGCGAGATCTGGGAACAGACCGAGGGGCGGGTGACCCACGTGGTGGCGACTCTCGGGACCACGGGAACCGCCATGGGGATCGCGAGGCGCCTCAAGGAGGAGAGCCGGGAGGTTCGGGTGATCGCGGTGGAGCCTTACATGGGTCACAAGATCCAGGGGCTCAAGAACATGAAAGAGTCCTACGTGCCAGGAATCTTCGACAAGCAGATCCTGGATGAGATCGTTCACATCGAGGACGGCGAGGCCTTCGAGACGGCACGGCGGCTGGCGCGGGAGGAGGGGCTCTTCGTGGGGATGAGCGCCGGGGCTGCCATGGCGGCCGCACTCCGCCTTGGGCGAGAACTGGAGCAAGGTGTCGTGGTCGTCATTCTTCCTGACGGCGGCGAGCGGTACCTCAGCACCAATCTTTTCACCACCCTCCTCGAGCCTGATTTCCGCTTCCACAACACCTTATCCAGGGAGAAGGAAGACTTCAAACCCATCAGCGAGGGCAAGGTGTCCATCTTCGTTACCGGCCCACCCCTGCACAAGTTTCTCGAGCTGGGTGAAAGCAGGCGTTTCGTCCTCGCCGATCTCCTGCGTCGCTACCTTGAGTACAAGGGGTTCGCGGTCCGGGAGGTGATGAATGTCAGCGATTTAGGACAGGGGGAGATGAGGGAGGCGGCTGCCGGGGGTGGGACGCAGACCTTGTTGAGTGTCGAGGAGTATCTGTCTGCATTTCTTCAGGATCTTGAGGCTCTCGGGGCGGAGCGCGCGACCGTTTACCCGCGGGCGAGCGAGCAGATCAAGGGGATCCTGGATGTGTGCCGTACCCTGGTGGAGAAGGGGTACGCCTACGAGAAGCTACGCTCCGTCTACTTTGACATCTCCAAGTTCCCTGACTACGGGAAGATCTCCCGGGTGGATCTTCAGAAGATCAGGCCGGGAACGTCGGTTGATCTGGAGGCTTACGAGAAGCTCAACCCGCGGGACTTCACCCTTCTCCGGCGCGCTACCCTTGCCGAGCTCAAGCGGGGAATCTACGTTAAGACCCCTTGGGGCAACGTGCTGCCCTCTTGGCATCTCGAAACGGTGGCGCTTGCCATGGAGCAACTGGGGGGGACGGCAGATATCCACGCGAGTAGTCTCGATGCCCTCTTCCCCCATACGGAAAATGAGATCGCTATCGCCCGGGCGGCTACGGGAAAGCCGCTGGCGAACTACTACCTCCACTGCGAGCGCATGCTCTTCGAGGGGAGGGACGGAGAAGAGGAGGCCGGGGTGAGTGTTCGGGACCTCCTTAGGCTCGGGTACAGGGGCAGAGAGATTCGCTACACCCTCCTGGCCACCCACTACCGAAAACCCCTCTCTGTCGTCGAGGGGAGACTGGAGGAGGCGAGGAGGAGCCTCCAGCGGTTAGACGAGTTCCTGCAGCGGCTCCATTACGGCCCATGGGGCGAGGGGACCGAGGAAGTGAACCAGCTCGTTTTTGAGGTGGAGCAGCAATTCGACCGGGCCATGGGTGACGACATCAACACCTCTTCAGCACTCGCGGCCATTTTCAGGTTCATCCGGAAGCTGAACCCCCTCATCTCCTCGGCCTCGGTAAGCGAGCCCCAGAAAGAGGCGATCCTCGCCACCATGAGACGGCTCGATTCCGTTCTTCGCATCATGGAGTTCGGCGAGCCGGCTCTGGATAAGCAGAGCCTCGAGCTGGTTGAGGCGCGGGAAAGGGCAAGGGCCGAAAGCAACTGGGCTGAGGCGGACCGTCTCCGGCAGGCGCTCCTGGAGCGGGGCATCCAGGTGATCGACACGCCTCAGGGCACGCGCTGGAAGCGAGTTAGAGGATAGGAGGGTAACCCGGTGGCTTCGCCACGGCAGACTATTTACTTGATCAGCGGAAAAGCGGCAACAGGGACCCGTTATGCCGTGGAGTCAGCGTCCCAGAACCTGCCACTCCGTTGGGCTCCTGCGGGTCAAAAGTCTTTGAGAGCGGGTTTCTTCAGAACTTTCAGATAGGACGTGTCATTAAGGAAGCTGACGATCCACTCCCCGTTCTTGTGGGTGAAGAGATTGGTGCAGGCGGTATCCTGCTGAATCCGCCAGAAGTGACTATTGTCAAGGCCGATGAGGGCGCAGCAGATAACCTTGTTGGGCACCCGGTGAGCCACAAGGACGATCGTCCGGTCCTCGTGTTTGACCATGAGGCGGCTCACCGCGGTCATCGTCCGAGCCCGTACCTCGTCCAGGCTCTCGCCTCTAGGGAAGCAGACCTTGTGAGGCTGCTCGTGCCAGAGTTTGTGGAGCTCCGGGTAACTCTCTCGGACCCTCTCGTTGCTCAACCCTTCCCAATCGCCGTAGCTGATGTCGATGATGGCCTCGAGGGGCTCGACCGGCAAGTTGTGGAACTTGGCGATAAGCTGCGCAGTCTCGAAAGATCGGCTGAGGGGGCTGCTGTATACGGCGTGGATGGTAGCCTCCCGAAGGGCCTCCCCGGCTAGTCCCGCCTCCCGCCTTCCCGTTTCATCGAGGGGAATATCCGCGCGGCCGCGAAAGATCTCACCGACGTTCCACGCCGTCTGCCCATGCCGCACCAAATAGAGCTTGGTCATCCTTCAGCCCTTAGAGACCCTGAATCTGTCGATGGAGCTCTCTGGTTTTCTCCATTCTGGCCCGGTCCCGTTCCTCCACCAGGAGCTTCAGATCACCCTCCACCGCCACCAGGTCCGGATCGTGAGGGTCTCGTCCCTCGCGGTAGGCGTCGATGAGGGTGCGGAAGTCGCGAATCATCTGGGCGATGAGACTCACCGGGTACTCGCGCCCCTGAACCTTGAGGGTCTGGAGACCAAGATCGACATAATTCTTGAGTTCCTCGCCTCTGATGGCAAAGGCCACGTTGGGATGCAAGCGGATTCTCTCGTTGACGCTCGCGATCTCTTCGGGGCTTCTGCCCTTCCGGAGCATGAGCTTCTCCCTCTGAGCCTCGGTGAGGAGGCAGAAGCGGAAGCAGCTTCCGCTCCGGTCAGGCCAGCCCTCGTACTCCACAAACTCGGTGCCGTCCTCGTCACGGTGAACCTTGCGGATATAGGAATCGCTGATGATCTCGTGGAAGAGACAGTTTCCTACCCCGCCGACACAGCGGTTGCCGTGGATGAGGATTTCGGTCAAGACACCCACCTCGTCCGCGTCCCTCTTGAAGCGCCGGAGCTTCTCCACCGTGTTGATCTCGGTGCTCGCCACAATCTGGGTGGCGCCGGCCTCACGGTAGAAGGTCAGCTGTTCTCGAGTCTGGATGTTACAGCCGACGCTGGCATGAATGACGAGCTCGGGGAAGTCGCGACGTATGAGGCGCATGAGATCGGGCGTCTTGACGATCACGCCCTCCACTCCCCACTGGGCCCACTTCGAGGCCTTGCTCAGAACCCGGAAAAACTGATCCGGAGGAATCTCGGCGTTGATGGCGACCCGGATCTTGCCGCCGTAAGGGTCGGCGATGCGCACCGCCTCTCTGATGTGGCTGTCGTCCAACTCCCAGGCACACTTTCGCCGGCTGAAGCCCTTTGCTCCCACATAGACCGCGTTGGCGCCGCTGGCGAAAACCGCCGCCACCATTTCGAGACTGCCGCCTGGAGCCAGCAATTCGTTCATGGTACGGACCCCTCCCTCTGCTCAGGACCAGCCCACCGTGTGGTTCTGAGTATCAAGATCCGACGCGTGAAGATACTCACAAGAACGGTGTAGGCTCCTTACGTCCACCAAAGAATTTTACGCAAGAGGACGCCAACTGTCAAGGCGCGAGAGAATCTGCGGGCACTCGTGCGTGCTCATCAGTGGGTTCACCCCACCAGAGCGTGACTCAGAAGGCCGGCACCGGGCGAGGCAAGCTCAGAAGATAGGCTCCGCTCGTCCGTCAAGCCTCATAAAGTAAGTAAGAACCTCGATCGTTGGAAATCTCTCCTGCAAAAGAGCCCGGCCCGCCCGGAGGTCGCGGCTATGCAGGGTCAGTTCTGCGTCGCTGTCCGGCACCTGTTCCAGACCGTAAGCGCCGCAGTCCTCGTGGTTGACGAGGTAGAACTGGCGTGTGCCATGGAGTCTGGCGGAAGTGGCGAGTTGCTCCAGCAGGAAGTCGCGATCCCGAGGATCGTTCGGACGCGCCAGGTTCTTTGCAGCCCCGGCCACCCTGATGATATCGGCCCCATCTTCATCCAGCTCTTGTATCGAGAGGAATGCGGTGAGTGCCCCATTGAGGCGAAAGTCCATACAGAAGATGATGCAGGCCCGACAATGGTGTGCGGCCATCTCATTCCCTCCTTACCGGTCCACAACCGGAAACAGCCCCCGTCTTCACGCGCCGGCTTCGGCCCGCTGCCGGAGTGCAGGCCCAGGCCGCTGGCACAGGACCGTTGCTCATGGCGACGCACCACACCACTATACCATTCCCCCGGGGAATGCAATGCTGAAGCATTGGTGTCGTCGGGTTGTTCCCACCCTTGGGGGTTGCATATTTTGGTAATTCGGGTAAAAGGTGTCCGTTGGTTGTTCTCAACGACAAGATAAGGAGCGATCCCCGATGCGCGTGCTCTCCGGCATTCAACCTTCAGGAAATCTTCATATCGGAAACTACTTCGGCATGATGAAACCGATGATCGCCTACCAGGAGACTGCCGAGCTCTACTGCTTCATCGTCAACTACCATGCTATGACCTCGGTCGCGGACGGGGAGAGACTCTCCAAAGGGACACTGGAGGCGGCCACCGACTTTCTTGCCCTGGGTCTCGATCCCGCCAAGGCCATCTTCTGGGTGCAGGGCGATGTGCCCGAGGTTACCGAGCTTACCTGGGTCCTCACCAATGTCACTCCCGTGGGCCTCCTTCTGAGGACCCATTCATACAAGGACAAGGTGGCTCAGGGCATCGCCCCGAACCATGGGCTGCTCTCCTACCCGGTCCTCATGGCTGCCGACATCCTCCTCTACCAGTCGGAACGGGTGCCGGTCGGGAAGGATCAACAGCAGCACCTGGAGATCACCCGCGATATCGCCATCAAGTTCAACGGCCTCTACGGCGAGACCTTCGTGATCCCTGAGGCGGAGATCAATCCTGACGTTCCCACGGTGCTCGGTCTCGATGGCCGGAAGATGAGCAAGTCCTACGACAATACGATCGAGATTTTCTGCACCGAGGAGAGCCTTCGGCGCAAGATCGCCGGGATCGTGACCGATTCCACTCCGGTGGCAGCGCCCAAGGACCCGGAGAAGTGTAACCTCTTCGCCATCATCTCCCTCTTTCTGGATAGGGAGGAAAAGGCCGAGCTGGCTGACCGCTATCGCCGCGGGGGCCTAAAGTACAGCGATGTGAAGAAGGATCTCTTCGCCCGGATCTGGGAGTATTTCCGGGGGGCGCGGGAGAAACGCCGGACCCTTGAGGAGAACCCAGGCCTGATCCGGGAGATCTTGAAAGAAGGCGCGGGGAAGGCGCGGGATAAGGCGCGTCCCACGCTGGATCTTGTGCGGCGTAAGGTGGGACTGGCGTACTAGCCTCGCATTAGACACGAATCACTCTTTCCCGGTTTCGTCCTCTTGCTGCCGACACTGCTCCACGTACCAATCCATCTGGCGGCAGATGCCGCGGATCACCTTGACATCCCTTGCTTGGAGGCCGGCCCGGGAAAAGAAACGACGGATGCTCCGCATCCAGAAGTCCGGGTTTTCCTGGTTGATGAAGTTGATCCTGACAAAGATCCCTTTGAGGTGCTCATACATGGCGTCGAGCTCGTGGCGGTTGGCGAGCTTCGGCACAAACGGCTTGGGGCGCTCTTGGCGGCCGGCGAGGAAGAGCTCGTAGCAGAGCACCATCACTGCCTGTGCCAGGTTCAGCGAGGAGAAGTCGGCGCTGGGAATGGTCACAAGCTCGTGGCAGAGGCGCAGATCGACGTTGCCGAGGCCGCGATCTTCGGGGCCGAAGACCAGGGCGACCTCGTTCTTGGCACAGATGGAGACCAGTCTGGCAGCCACCTCCCGAGGCGCCTTCACCTCCTGACGCTCACCACCCAGACGAGCAGTCGTCCCCACCACATAGCTGAAAGGTTTAAGGGCCGTCCTCAGGTCGGGGAAGACCTCCATGTTCTCCACCACATGAAGGGCGGCGTGGGTTGCCATCCTCACGACTCGCGTGAGGTCGCAATTCTCGGGCTCCACCAGCACCAACCTCGAGATGCCCATGTTCAGTGCGGCTCGGGCCGAGGCACCGATGTTTTCGGGAAAGCGGGGACGATGCAAGATGATGGTGACGTGGTCAAGGTAGCTGCCGGCCGTTCCCATAGGGTACACCTCCGTATCAAGCGGTCCTAGTATACAATCTTGATGACTTCGCAAGAAGTCGGGAAAGTAGACGGCACAGTAAGAAGCTCTCCCGCCCCCGGGACAAGACGCGGGAATCCGCCGGAGGCGGACAAGTCTTGAGGAATGAAGCGTACAAAGAAGTACGCTGCAATGTTTCACCCTGTTGAATCGGCTTAGCCGTCTCGCGCAGCGAGAGTTCAACAGGACGAGGATAAAGCGCGACGCCGCTCCTTGGATCCCGACTCGGCGGGGAGATGGACTTTTTGCGAAGCCGTCAATCGTACGGGGTCCTCTTTGGAGTCACCCCCGGCCTTTGTTGACAGGACTTGCGCCGATTCATTACAATGCGAGCAGTCTTCATCGCGGGTACTCATCTACTCTGGGGAAACCTACCTGGAGCAGAAGGAGTGGACAGGATGACACTCCGACCCCTCATGGTCACCGCCTTGGCCGCATTTCTTTTCTTCTGGTCTCTCCTTGGTGTCCAGGATGCGACCGCAGCGGAGGGTACGAATATGCCAGGAGAACAGATCCGTGAGTCCATTCTTGCCGGGTCCTGGTATCCGGCGGATGCCAAGCGGTTGCGCGAGGACGTCGAGAGCTATCTGCAGAAAGCCTCAGTCCCAGATCTCCAAGGGCAACTTTTCGCCCTCCTCTCTCCTCATGCAGGCTACCGCTATTCGGGCCAGGTGGCGGCCTACGGGTACAAGCTTTTGGAAAGGCGAAAGTTTGATACCGTGGTCGTAATTGCCCCCAGCCATCGCGCCTACTTTTCGGGGGTTTCCGTGTACGACCGGGGGGGGTTCCGGACACCCCTTGGTATGGTGCCGCTCGACACCGAGCTCGTCATTGCACTTAAGGAGCGCGACCCTCGGATCCGCTTCGTGGCCGAGGCTCATGCCCAGGAACACTCCTTGGAGATTCAACTTCCTTTCCTCCAGGTGGTGATGCCTGGTTTCAAGCTCGTGCCTCTGGTCATGGGAGACCAAAGCCTGGCAGCCTGTCAGTGGCTGGCGGAGGCGGTAGCCGCCTGTATCGGCAAGAAGTCGGTCCTTGTGGTGGCGAGTAGCGATCTTTCTCATTTCCATCCGTACCAGGAGGCGAAAAAGCTGGACCAGGTGGTGTTGGATAAGGTGAATGCCTTCGACCCCGGCGCTCTCAGTGAGAGCCTCAAGAACGGGAAGTGCGAGGCCTGTGGCGGCGGCCCCATGGTCACGGCCATGCTTATCGGCAAGAAGCTTGGGGCGAACAAGAGCCAAGTGCTCCACTATGCCAACAGCGGCGACGTAACCGGGGATCGCAGCGGCGTGGTGGGCTACATGGCGGCGGCTGTGTGGGCCAATCCCCGGCCGAAAGAAGCCACGGCGGAGGGGGAGGGCAAGCAGCGGAGCGTAGGCGTTGATTTGGGGCTTACGGCAGAGGAGAAAACGGCCCTTCT
>JAGFXI010000372.1 GCA_017861095.1 Deltaproteobacteria bacterium
TGACCTTGGAGAATGCCCGCGCTCTGGTGGGCGAAGAAAAATACGACGAACTCTTGAAGCGGATCCTCGAAGAATACAGGTCCCTGGAGTCAGACTGCGATGTCGTCGTATGCCTGGGCACCGGCTTCCATGATATACCCCCGGGGCTGACCCTTGACTTCAATATCGATGTAGCCAACAACCTGGGCGCTCTGGTGGCACCGGTGGCCACGGGATACGGGCGAACGCCGCACGAGGTTGTCCGCAGATCATCCGCGCTGCTCAATTTGTTGGAGACCAAGAGGTGTGAGGTCCTCGCCGTCTTCGTCAACCGGGTCGCCCCCGAAGGCCTGGACGAAATTCTGGGGCTGGTGACCAAAGGGAAGCCTCGGGTTCCGATCTTTGCCCTGCCCGAACTTGCCGTGCTGGCCAAACCCACGGTGGGGGAGATCGCTGAGGACCTCGGCGCCACCCGCTGGAGTGGAGACCTGGAGAGTTTCACCCGCGAGGTGGACGATATTAAGATCGGGGCCATGGAGCTTCCCAACTTTCTCGACCGTCTGGTCGAGGGGACGCTCGTCATCACGCCGGGAGACCGATCCGACATCCTCCTGGGAAGCCTTCTGGCCGACGCCGCCAGCACCTACCCCAGGGTCGCAGGGCTCCTTCTGACGGGTGGCTTGAGGCCTGCTCCGCAGGTGCAGCGCATCATCGAGGGGTTGCGCAAGTCGCCTGTCCCGGTCCTGACCGTGGAGGCGGACACCTTTATGGCCGGGACACAGGCCTCCAAGGTGAGAGGGAGGATCCGGCCGGAGAACCCCCGCAAGATGGCGATTGCGCTGGGGCACACGGAGAAGTACATGAACGCTCAAGCGCTCTACCAGCGCATCGATATATCCCGGCCGGCACGGGTCACGCCGATCATGTTTGAGCACGCCCTGGTTGAACAGGCCAAATCGAACCGGAGGCATATCGTTTTGCCGGAGGGAACGGAAGAGCGCATCCTGCGGGCCGCCGAAATCCTTCTCCTCCGGGGGGTGGCCGATCTGACCCTTCTCGGCAACGTAGAGGAGATCCGGCAAAAGGCGAGTTTCCTGGGTCTTTCCCTCAAGGGAGCCGCCTTCCTGGACCCGGCCGATTCCGGGCTCAGGGAAGAGTATGCCCACACCTACTATGAGCTTCGCCGGCAGAAAGGAATCTCCGAGCAGATGGCCTTCGATCTTGTGGCCGATGTGGCCTACTTCGGGACCCTGATGGTCCATCGGGCAGAGGCGGATGGGCTCGTCTCGGGAGCGGTGCATACGACGGCCCACACGCTGCGGCCGGCCTTTGAAATCATCGGAGTGAAGCCGGGTTTCTCTCTCGCCTCCAGCGTCTTTTTCATGTGCCTTCCCGATCGGGTGCTCGTCTTCGGCGACTGTGCCGTGAACCCGGAACCAACCATGGAGCAGTTGGCGGACATTGCCACCAGCTCGGCCGAGACGGCGCGGGCCTTCGGCGTCGAGCCGAGGGTGGCCATGCTCTCCTACTCCACCGGGGAATCCGGGAAAGGGGCGGATGTGGAAAAGGTGCGGGGGGCGACCCAGCGGGTCCGGAGCCTGCGGCCGGATCTGGCCGTGGAAGGGCCGATCCAGTACGATGCCGCGGTGGATCCCGCCGTGGCCCGGGTCAAGTTGCCGGGGAGCCAGGTTGCCGGCCGAGCCACGGTCTTTATCTTCCCCGATCTGAACAACGGTAACATCACCTATAAGGCGGTTCAGAGGTCCGCCAATGCCGTGGCCATCGGCCCGGTCATTCAGGGGCTCAAACGGCCGGTAAACGACCTGAGCCGAGGCGCAACCGTGACGGATATCGTGAATACTGTGGCCATCACGGCGATCCAGGCCCAGGAGAGAGGGGCCGGCGCATGAAGGTCGTGGTCATCAATTCGGGAAGCTCCTCGGTCAAGTACGAGGTGTTCGAGAGTTCCGACCTCTCTGTCCTCTCCTCCGGGTCGCTGGAACGGATCGGGGAGAGCGAGAGCCAGCACACCCACCGCATCTACGGGCCTTCAGGCACCGTCAATGAGACGGTGCGCCGTGGAAGGGTAGACAACCATGAAGAAGGTTTTCGCTTCATCTTGAGCACGCCCGTCGACTCCCCCGTGATCAAGAGCTCGGAAGAGCTCCTCGGGATCGGCCACCGGGTAGTGCATGGAGGGGAAGCTTTCCGGGAGCCGGTGTTGATCGATGAGAAGGTGATCGAAACCATTCGAGAACTCATCCCCCTCGCCCCGCTTCACAACCCGGCGAATCTCCTGGGGATCGAAGCGGCGAGACGGGTTTTCCCTGGCGTGCCCCAGGTGGCGGTTTTCGATACGGCCTTCCACCAGGCCATGCCGCCCCATGCTTTTATCTATGCACTGCCTTACAGCTTTTACGCCCTTCACCGCGTTCGGCGGTACGGCTTCCATGGGACTTCCCACCTCTGGGTGGCCAAGAAAGCAGCAGCTCACCTGGAGAAGCCTCTCACCTCCCTTAATCTAATCACCCTCCATCTCGGGAACGGGGCGAGCGCGGCGGCGGTCCGCGAGGGACGGAGCGTGGACACCTCAATGGGCATGACTCCTCTGGAAGGTTTCGTTATGGGGACCCGCAGCGGGGACCTGGACCCGGCCGTTCCCTTTTACCTGCGAAGAGCGACCGGAATGCCGGAGGGAGACCTCGAAGCGCTTCTGAATAAAGGGAGCGGGCTCAAGGGGATCTGCGGGGCCAACGACATGCGGGAAATTCTCCAGATGGTAAGCCGTGGAGAGCCGCTTGCCCAGCTTGCCCTGGAGCTCTACTGCTACCGCATCAAAAAGTACATCGGGGCCTACTTCGCAGTGCTCGGTCGGGTCGATGCAGTGGTTTTCACCGGCGGCATCGGCGAGAATGCCGCCCTCATCCGGAAGCAATGCTGCCAGGGGCTCGAGGCCCTCGGAATCACGGTGGACGACACGAAAAACGAGAAGGCCTACGAAGAGGTCCTGGAAATCCAGCGAGACGGCGCTCCCGTCAAGGTCCTGGCAGCCCGGACGAATGAAGAACGGGAGATCGCCGAGCAGACCCTGGCAGCCCTGTTGCCCTGTTCCGGGCCCAGGAGGGTGAGGGAAGGGGCTCCGTGAATCGAGGGACATAACACAGACGGCAGAATATCGTCGACGTGTGCCCCGGGAAGTGCCTGCTGATGCACACTGTCACCTTTTGGGAGGGGTGAAGATGGGCGCAGGGAAAAGAAGCGTGATTCTTGTCGGTGACATCGGCGGGACCAACACCCGTCTGGCCATTATAGATATGGATGGGACACTTCAATTTTCTCGCAAGGGAAACTGATAGGAGATTGCCAAAGCCATGAACACGCCACGAATAGGCTCCTCAACAGGAAACGCGGATGCCTGGCGCGGATTCAAGC
>JAGFXI010000373.1 GCA_017861095.1 Deltaproteobacteria bacterium
CTCCAGGTGGAGGCCTTCCGGCGCTACTACCCCCGGCTGCTGGTACCTCCCCACCACACGTCCATCGGCGCCCTTGGAGTGGCGCTCTTTGCTCATACCTTGGGCGGCCGTCATCGATTGGACCTTGCTGCCCTGGAGACGGCGGAGACAGGCGACTTCCCTCGGGCTGCGGCCCTCGCCCTCCGCCGGACCACCTTTACCGACCATGTGGCGATTCCCCGATGCGGGAGGCCCTTCGGGTCCAGACTCCCTGTCTATCTTGGTGTGGACGTCGGCTCCACCACTACCAAGACGGTCCTGATGGACGAGGAGCGAAACATCATCCACAAGCAGTACGTGCAGACCCAGCGCCGTCCTCGGCGTCGCCACCACCGGTTCCGGCCGGCACGTGGTGGGAGATTTCGTGAAGGCCGATCTCATCATCGACGAGATCACCGCCCACGCCCGGGCCGCGGTGCACTGGGATCCCGATGTGGACACGGTCTTCGAGATCGGCGGCCAGGACTCCAAGTACATCTGGATCGAGCGGGGGAACCCTCTCGACTTCGACATGAACAAGGTCTGTGCCGCCGGAACGGGGAGCTTTCTCCACGAGCTGGCCAACAAGCTCCGGATCAACATCGTGCGGGAGTTCCAGGAGATCGCCCTCGCTGCCAGGAATCCGGTGAACCTGGCGGAGCGGTGCACCGTCTTCATGGAATCCGATCTCGTGGCCTTCGCCCAGAACGGGGCTCGACTCGAGGATCTCATCGCCGGCCTTTGCTACGCCATTGTCTCAAACTACCTCAACCGCGTCGTGGGCAAGAGACGCATCGGGAAACGGATCATGTTCCTGGGCGGACCGTCGCTGAACAAGGGCATCGTCGCTGCCTTTGAGAACGTGCTCCAGCAGGAGATCCTTATTCCCGCCCACCGTGAGGTCCTCGGTGCCCATGGCGCCGCCTTGTTGGTCATGGAGAGGAGGCTGGCCGGCGACCTCGGCGCCTCCTCATTCCCCGGCCTCCCCTCGCTGATGGGCGGTTCGATCACCTGTCGCGAGAAGATCTGCCAGGCGGACGGAGACTGCCACAACGAGTGCAAGCTGAAAATCTACGATTTCGGCGGCCGAAAGAGCGTCTGGGGGGGAGAGTGCGGTCGATACGAGGTGAGGCAAGACCTCAAAGTGAGGGAAGAGAACTGGTTCGCGCGCTATGATCTTGTTCTTCGGCAGTACCTGGAGGGCAAGGTGAGTGGTCTCACGGAGATCAAATCCGATTCGGTCAGAGACAGCTCGACCGTTGCCATACCCCGCGCCCTTCATTTCCTCAATCACGCCGTCCTATGGAGCCATTTTTGGACACACCTCGGGTACTCCCTGGTGCTTTCACCCAAGACCAATCAGCAGGTGGCCATGGCGGGCATCGAGTCCATGACCTCCGAGACCTGCTACCCCATCAAGGTGTTCCATGGGCATGTGAAGACGCTCCTCGGCAGGGCGCGCTATATCTTTCTCCCCACCATCGTCAACCTGCCGACCCCCAGGTCGGAAGAGAGCGGCCTCTGTTGCCCGCTGGTTCAGGGCAGCCGGTACATGGTCAGCGCGGCCCTCGACATCCCCCGGAGCACGCTCCTTGCGCCTACCGTGTATCTCAAGGCTTCGACGCATGACATTGTCAGCGATCTCACCCGAAGCCTCGGAAGCCCTCTCGGGTTGAGCAGACGTCGGATCGATCGCGCCTTCCGGGAGGGATGGGAGCTCCAGCTCGCCTTCCAGCATGCCCTCCGCCTCGAGGGGCAGCGGTTCTTGGGATCCCTCGAGCCGGGCGAGCTCTGGGTGGCGGTGAGTGGACGTCCTTACAACCTCTATGACGAGCGGTTGAACCTTCGCCTCGGCCACAACCTCGCCAAGATAGGAGTCAAGGCCGTTCCCCAGGATTTCCTGGACACAGACGGCATCGATCTGAGTGATTTCCCCGACATGTACTGGGGGCTGGGCGCAAGAATCCTCCGTACCGCCAAATTCGTCCAGGCAAGCCCTGGCTGTTACGGCCTCCACCTCACCAATTTTGGTTGCGGCGCCGACTCTTTTATCGAGCACTTCTACCGCCACGTGATGGGGGACAAACCGTACCTCATTCTCGAGCTCGACGAGCACAGCGCCGTCGCGGGCGCGATCACGCGCCTCGAGGCCTTTAGGAACGTTATCCGTAACGACCGCAATCGGAGGCTCTCCCGCATGGAACCGCCCGGTCGGAACCGGCATCGTGAACCGCTCTCCCGATTCCTCTCCTCGCGAGGCCAGGCAGAGGAGAGTTTCGGCGAGACCGGGTAAGCAAGGACCGGCGCATGCCCATGAACTCAGGTAGGGGACATTTCTCGTCTCTCAGAGCCAACGTCGGCAAGTTCGATCTTGCCAGCAAGACCGTGCTCATCCCGGAGATGAGCCGGGCGGGGATTCTTCTCCTCGCCGCCACGATGCGGAGTTTCGGAGTCTCGGCTCAGGTCATGGAAACCTATGGCGGACTCCACCTCGGCAAGCAGTTTACCTCGGGCAAGGAGTGCTTCCCCTGTCAGGTGACCCTGGGTGATCTTCTCGTCCACCTGGAAAAGGAGAAGAAGAAGCTGGGCGAAGGGTTCCGGCCCGAAAACTATGTTTATTTTATGGCCGAGTCCGGCGGGCCCTGTCGATTCGGCATGTACAACAAGCTGCATCGCATCATTCTCGACTCCATGGACGGCTTCAGCAGGACCCGCATCGCCTCCATCAGCAGCAAGGATTCCTACGCCCTCGGCGGCCTCATGGCGCCCGAGTTGCGGCGGGATTTCCGCAGAACCGCCTATCTCGCCGTCGTGGTCGGCGACTGCCTTGACCGGATCCTCTGGCGAACCCGCCCCTATGAGAAGGAGAAGGGGTTGGCCGAGGCCCACTTCGAGGAAAGCCTCAAGGTGATGACGGAGGCGGTCGAGACCCACGGTCGGCGCAAGCGGTTTCGCCGCATTCTTGAAAGGCTGGAACGCGCGGCGGGGAAAGCGAGCAAGATCATTGATCCCGCCATCCCGCGGAAGCCCTTGATCGGGATGATCGGCGAGATCTACCTACGGACCCACCGCCTGTCCAATCAGGAGATCATCCGGCTCCTGGAGGAGCACGGAGCCGAGGTAGTGAATGCCTCCCTCGCCGAGTGGATCAACTATGTCTCCTACGACAGCTCGCGAAAGGAACGACGGAACATGGTCCTGGCGCTGAGGCGCCGAGACGGGGTGGCATTCTGGCGCCACCTCAAGGCCTGGCTCCGCCACCGAACGGAGCTCGCCTATCAATACCTCCGACAGGACCAGGTCTACCGGCGCGTGGGGAAGCGCCTCGCCATCCAACCGGACCACCGGGTCGGCCACATCGAGCGGCAGCTCGACGGCGA
>JAGFXI010000374.1 GCA_017861095.1 Deltaproteobacteria bacterium
CGCATTATGGAGGAGCTCCTGCACCGCGCGGAAGAGAAGCACCCGGTAGTCTTCCCCAAGGGGTTTCGGGCTGCCGTCGTCAACGACCTCTATGGCCAGGGCATGAAGCTCCCCCATTCTCCGGGCGAGAGCCCGAAGGGCCAGCCCCAGTCCGGCTTCATAGAGGAGAGACGGGCTGAGATCGGCCATCAGCGTTCGAGTCTGGCGACTCGCCTCCTGGAGGATCTGGACCACCCTTTTCACCTCTTCCTGAGACTTCCCCTCCAGGCGCGCAGCCGTTGATTCCAGGGTCAGTTTGGCGATGGCAAGCATCTGCGCCACCGTGTCGTGAAGCTCTGAAGCGAGGGCTCTCTTTTCTCGCGCCTCGGTCAGAATCAGATCCGAGGCAAGGGACCGGAGCTGGTCACGGGTCTCCATGAGATTCTCGTTGAGCGCGAGGAGCTCTGCCGTCCGCTCCCGTATCTTCTCCTCCAATTCTTCATTGGCCTGCCGTAACGCCCCTTCACTGGCCCGGAGGGCCTGCTCGTCTCGCACGCGAATCATGGCCGCCGCTACCTGGTCGGCCACCGCCTTCATGAGCGCGAGGTCATCCGGGCTGAAGGTCTCGCGGCTTCGAGTCCCGAAGGAGAGCGTGCCGATGACCCGTCCGCCGACCCCCAGCAGGGGGTGGCAGGCGTAGGCCTTGATGCCCAAGGACTTCACCGGCTCCGTGCGGACATCGGGCGTCGTGGGGATATGCTCGGCAACAATGCAGCAGCCGTCCCGGGCCACGCAGCCGCAGACGGCGACACCGTAGTCCAGCCATTCGATCCGCCGGGCCTCCTCCGGCGGGATGCCGGCGCAGGCATTCAGGCGGAGGCGACCGGCCTGCTCGTCCGCCAGGAAGTTTAGGCAGGCGTGGCAGTCCAGGTGCTCCATCACCCTCCGGCAGAGGTCTTCGACAACCTTCTGCGGCTCCGGGGTCTGGAGGAGTTCGCCGGCTATCGCAGCCAGCAGCTCGAACCGTCGCAGGCTGTTCTCGAGAGCCTGCTCTGCTTGCTTCCGCTTGGTTATGTCCTGGGTGATTCCGAATCCGCCCAGCAGTACTCCCTCATTGTTGAACTCCAGGTAGGCCCTCTCTCGCACCCATTTGACCTGCCCGCCCACCAAAATTCGGTGCTCGATATCGTAAGGCTCGCCGTGCAGGCCCAACTTCCACTGAGTGTCCACGTACTGCCGGTCGTCGGCGTGAACGATCCCCAAAAACGTCTCGTAGGTGAGCGGCGTCGCCGTAGGCACGCCAAAGATGCGATGGTTTTCGTCGGACCACGTTAGCACGTTTCGCTGGGTATCAAGACGCCACCATCCGATCTGCCCCACCTCCTGGGCACGGTCTAGATCCTCGCGGCTCTGGCGCAGTGCCTCCTCCGCCCCCTTGCGCTCGGTGATGTCTTCGATCGCGGCCACCGTGCGCACCGGCTGGCCGGCGGCGTCGTGGAGAATGGCCGCGTTCACGTTCACCCAGACCACCGTGCCGTCTTTGCGCAGGTAGCGTTTCTCGCTGCGGTGATCCGGCGTCTCAGCCCGAACGGCGCGCTGGAACGTTTCCCAATCGCGCTCTCGGTCGTCCGGGTGCGTGATCTCGGAGAAGGTTTTTCCGAGCAACTCGTCGGCGGAGTAACCGGTGATCGCGCAGAACTTGTCGTTCACGCGGAGCAGGCGCCCGGTGCGCAGGTCAGCCTGCGCCATGCCCACGGCGGCGAGTTCGAACATGGCGCGGAACTGCTCTTCGCTCTCGCGCAGCGCCGCCTCCGCGCTCCTGCGCTCGGTGATGTCGTGCCAGACAGTGACGGTGCCGACGACGCGGTCGCCCACGCGCAGCGGCGCCGCGGAGGTTTCCAGGGCCATCTCTGTGCCGTCGAGCCGGGTGATCAGGTAGCGCTGATTGAGCACCGTTTCCCCGCACAGCGCGCGCGGGGTCGGTTGCTCCTCGAACCGGAACGGCCGTCCGTCGAGCCAGCGGACTTTGGTCCGCGGAATCAGGTCTCGGATGTTCAGACCCACCGGGTCAAAGCCGTAGGTCGGGATGAATATCGGGTTCACCCGCCGTACGTTCATGTCCTTGTCATAAATGACCACGGCGTCCTGCATGGCGGCGAAGACGGCGTCCATCTCGGCATTACGCTCTTGCACCAATGCCAGAAGCCGCTCTCGCTCTTGCTCGGCCCGTTTGCGTTCGGTTATGTCCCTTCCCACCGATTGGAATTCGGCAATCTCGCCGCTCGGTTCGAGGATGATCCGGCTGGTCCAACGAAGCCACCGGGGCTCCTCACCGACCATGCTCCGGTGCTCGACCTCCGCCACGGGAGAATCGGGCCGCAGACCAGACCGATGCTGCTCCAACAGTGCCCGGTCCTCGGGGTGGGCATTTGGCTCGAAGGGGAACCCGATGAGTTCGGTACGCTGGCGCTCAAAGAACCGGCAGAAGGCTTCGTTGACAAAGGTCACCAGGCGGTCGCTATTCCAGCGGCAGATCAGGTCGGTCTGGTCTTCCACTATGGCGCGGAACCGGGCCTCGCTACGCTTCAGTTCATCCTCCGCCTCCCGGAGGCGAAGCAGGGTCAACCGGTCGCGGCCAATCGCCGCATCCACCTGGTTGCCCTCTAGTGCGTGGAGCATTTCCTCTGCGCGACGCAACCGTTCACGTAGTTCCATGATCTCATCGCCCATGTCGGTCGCCTTTGGTCGAGATGAAGAGCAGAGCGAACCCTTTTCAGATTGCTCAGGTTGCCGATGATCATCGCCCCCGGAGGCGGCTCAACCCACGGCAGGCAGGGGGTCAGCAGAACCTGGTGCTCCATTGCCGCCGCAAAGTTCTTGAGCACGTCCACGATCTGCACCTCGCAGCGACCCTGGAGGTCGTTCTCGCAGAGCGGGCGAGATTCTCCCGGGCAAGGCCCGAGTTTCGCTCGTCGCCGGCCACGAACAAGATCATGCGGTATCGCAGCCGCCCGCCAGAGGCCGAAGCCGGTGCCTTCCCAACGCTCATCGCCGGCCTCTCCTTCCCCCGGCGGAACTGGATCGTCGCTGTTGCTCACGATCAGGTCGTGATACCGGGTCGAATGGGCTGAGCCATCTGAGTCGGGGATGTTTGGCGGGCAAGACGATCCTCTTTCACAATGGCTCCAACATCACCCCACGAATTCGGTCAATAGCAAAACGATCCCGCTTGCGATAAAACCTGCCATGAAGGAGAGATACGCCAAACGAACAAACTGAAACTTCCTGCTCGCAAGATAGATACCCATGGTGTATAATTCACGCACCTGCGCTTTGTAGCACTTAGTCGGATCGCTCAGAACCTTCTCCATCGCTTCTTCATATTCCTGGTAGCTCAGATGGACGAAATCACCGAAGAACAATACGTTGAAGTA
>JAGFXI010000375.1 GCA_017861095.1 Deltaproteobacteria bacterium
CTCTGACCTCGTAGGCCTTGCCCCGCAGAACATGCATCGACGAGGCGGGGTGGTCTGCTCTGCAAAGGCGCATAGTCGCGGCATTGATAGTATCGAGTGAGGCTTGGCGTTGTGGCGGAGGGGCGTACAAAGTCCGGGAAGCCTCGCTGTCAGCAGAGGAAGGTAGATGCTCCGGATGCGCTTTGCGCCGCAGACCACCCCGCCTGCGGCACCACCGATGTTGGGAGGGAGCGGCTTCCAGCCGCGATCAAGATGTAGGGTGGGCACGGCCCACCAGCAAGTCCTGATCCGACAAGGGGCGGGCCCGGAACCCATGCAGATTCACGACGCGAGATTCATCTGCAGCTCCATGACGCCGGAGCAGTATCCGCCGGCGGATCTGCCGGAGATCGCCTTCGCCGGCCGCTCCAATGTGGGGAAGTCCTCCGTTATCAACAGGCTCCTCAACCGGAAGAATCTGGTGCGAACCAGCAAGACCCCCGGGTGCACCCAACTCCTTAACTTCTTCGAGGTGAACCGCCGCTGCCGCTTTGTGGATTTTCCCGGCTACGGCTACGCCAAGGTGCCCGGGGACGTGAAAAGGCGCTGGCGACCCATGGTTGAAGCCTACCTCACCGGGAGGAGAACGATGCGGGGTCTTGTGCTCCTCCTGGATGCCCGGCGGCTCCCGTCGCCGGAGGATCTCGCATTCTGGTCGTGGCTGCGGGAGCGGGCGGTGCCTGTTGTTGCTGTGGTCACGAAGGTGGATAAGCTTTCGCGTAATGACCGGGCTCGACAGGTGGGGACAATCGCGGCACACCTTGCCTGTGCGCCCGAGAGCCTGGTCCCGTTTTCCGCTGCGTCGGGCGAAGGTCGAGACGAGCTCTGGGCTGTGCTCAAGGGGTTGCTCGGCGAGGGAAAAAAAGTTGATGGCGGGGCCGATTGACCCTAGAGAGCGAATCCGCGGGGAAGGCTCGCGATGAGAGTGGTGGTTCAGCGGGTGCGTGAGGCGAGCGTCCAGGTCGACGGCGAGATGGTGGGCCGGATCGGTCGGGGGCTTCTCGTATTTCTTGGGGTAGGCCAGCAAGATGAAGCAGAGGACGCCGTCTATCTCGTCGACAAGGTGGTCAACCTGCGAATCTTTGCCGATGATCAGGGTAAGATGAATCGCTCCCTCGTCGATGTGGGCGGGGCCCTCCTCGTGGTCTCCCAGTTCACCCTGTGGGGCGATTGCCGCAAGGGCCGACGGCCGTCCTTTGTGGCGGCAGCCGAACCGGAGAAGGCGCGGGCACTCTATCAGGGGTTTATTCACCATGCCGCCGACCTGGGTGTGGAGGTGGCGACCGGACGATTTCAGGAGCTCATGCTGGTCTCCCTGGTCAACGACGGCCCGGTCACCTTGCTACTGGACAGCGCCAAGGAATTTTGACGGCTTCGTAAGAAGTCCATCTGTCCCGCGAGGCGCGGGATTGCGCATCATCTTTCGTCATTGCAGCGTACGTCTGTGTACTCCTCATTCCTCAAGACTTGTCCACCTCCGGCGGATTCGCGCGCCTTGTCCCGCTGGCGGCGGGAGAGCTTGTGCCGTCTACCTTGGGGATTTTCTTCGAAGGCATCAATTTTGAGAGATAAAGGGCGGAGGGACGATCATGACGCAAGAGGCGTCATCCCGGGGTGAAAGGGGACCGGTACCCTGCGAGATCTGGATTGATCGAGAGGGTGACTGGTACCACCGGGGCGCTCCGATGGAGAGAGCTGATATCGTGGGTCACCTGTGTCGGCACCTGGGCAGAGATGAATCCACCGGCCGATTTGTCATCCGCATGGGGAAGCAGGAGTGCTATCTGGAGGTGGAAGACACGCCAGTCGTCATCACCCGGGTGCTTCGAGAGGGCGGGGAGCCGGGTGATGCCGAAAGGTTTGTCCTCTCCATCAAGCACCTGGATGAGGCCGAACCCCTCGATCCGGCGAGCCTCTGGGTGGGAGAGAAGAACGTTCTCTACTGCATGGTGAAGCCGGAGCGGAAGATCCGGACTGCGGTGGGTTTTACCTCCCCGTGGGTGGGAGACGATACCATATTCGGGAGGGGAGGGAGGGTGCATAAGCGGATGATGGCACCGACTGAACTCCAGCAAGAGGATTTCGATCTCACCGCGGCTGGCCATCGGCTAAGAGCGAGGCGCCTGAACCGACCACGGGATAGCCGGGGGAAAGGCCGTCCCGTGCTTGTCTTCCTCCACGAGGGCCTCGGCTGCATCAAGCTCTGGCGGGATTTCCCCGCCGCCCTGGTCGAGGCCACCGGGTTGGATGGGCTCATCTACGACCGGTGGGGGCACGGAAAATCCGATCCTCTAACGGTCCGGAGGCCACACCGCTATCTTCACGACGAGGCCTTTGACAGCCTCCCTGAAGTCTTGCAAGGGTGCGGGGTGAAGGACGCGATCCTGATCGGCCACAGCGACGGCGGCACGATCGCCCTTCTCTACGGCGCCCGATACCGGCAGGGCCTCCGGGGAATCATCACCGAGGCGGCGCATGTCTTCGTCGAGGAGGTGACGCTAGTAGGCATTCGCGAGACCGTCAAACACTACCAGTCAGGCGATCTCAAGGAGAAGCTCTCCCGCTACCACGACGACAATACCGAAACGCTCTTCTGGGCCTGGGCCGACACGTGGCTGGACCCCGGGTTCCGCGACTGGAATGTGGAATCCTACCTGCCCCAGGTCACCTCTCCGCTCCTCGCAATCCAGGGTGAGGACGACGAATATGCAACCCGGGCCCAGGTCGATGCTATCGTCGGCCAGGTATCAGGCGCGGCGCAACCGCTCCTTGTTCCCCGATGCGGCCACACTCCCCACCGTGACGCCCGGGATGTAGTGTTGCAGGAGATGGCGGCATTCATCGAGACCGTACGGTGACCCCGGGGCTCCCTACCCGCTGATCCGGTCTCCTTCCGTGGCGGTTTTGAAAAGTCTTGACAAACCTTCTGACGCCATGATTTTATCCGCTAGAAGATGGGCACCGCAACGCTCGAACTCCCGTACTCCTTCCGTTCCTCTCTACGCCCGTCGCAACCGGCCGGGTGATGCCATGAAGATTTTGCTGCTCTATCCGGAATATCCGCCGACATTCTGGAGCTTCAAGTACATCATGAAGTTCATTGCCAAGAAGGCGGCCTATCCGCCCCTCGGCCTCCTCACCGTTGCCGCCATGCTCCCCAGGGAATGGAGGCTTCGCCTGGTGGATATGAACATTGACAAGCTTGGTGACGCTGATCTTGACTGGGCTGATTATGTAATGGTCAGCGCCATGTCGGTTCAGAAGCGATCGGTGCTCGACATCCTGGAGCGGTGCCGACGGCTTGGTGTTAGGGTTGTCGCCGGAGGCCCTCTCTTTACCAGCACCCCGGAAGAGTATGTCGATCTGGTGGACCATCTGGTCCTGAATGAAGCTGAACTGACCTTGCCTTCCTTCCTCGCCGATCTGAACCAGGGCACACCGAAGAAGATCTACCGCACGGAAGAGTTCCCGGAGCTCTCCGTCACTCCCATACCTCGCTGGGACCTCCTGCGATTAAGCAAGTACGCCTCCTTGACGCTCCAGTTCTCTCGGGGATGCCCCTTTGACTGCGAGTTCTGCGACATCACCGCCCTCTACGGTCGTAAGCCGAGACTCAAGAGCACGGCTCAGCTTTTAGAGGAACTGGAGGCGATCTATCAGCTCGGCTGGCGGGGGAGCGTCTTCCTGGTGGACGACAATTTCATCGGCCACAAGGGCAAGATCAAGAAGGCCCTTCCTCACCTGGTCCGTTGGATGCAGGGGCGCAACTACCCCTTCACCTTCATCACCGAGGCGTCGATCAACCTGGCCGACGACGATGAGCTCGTCGAGCTCATGGTGGAGGCCAACTTTGACCGGGTCTTTATCGGCCTTGAAACCCCCGACGAGGAGAGTCTCGCAGAGTGCTCGAAACTGCAGAACTGCGGGCGTGATCTGGTAGCTGCCGTCAAGAAACTCCAGGCGGCAGGCCTTCAGGTTCTCGGGGGCTATATCGTCGGCTTCGACCACGACGACAAGAACATCTTCTCCCGGCAGATCAGGTTCATCCAGGAGAGCGGGGTGGTCACCGCCATGGTGGGGCTGTTGAACGCAGTGCCCAAGACCAGGCTCTGGGAGCGGCTCAAGGCGGAGAACCGGCTTTGCTTGGATATGTCAGGGGACAACACCGACGGCACGCTGAACTTCATCCCCCGTATGGACATGGAAAAACTCCTTGCGGGATATCGGCATCTGGTCCGAACCATTTACCAGCCCCGCTACTTTTACCAACGGGTGTGCAAGTTTCTCGAACAGTACCAACCCCGCCGCAGGCGGCCGCTTCAATGGGATGAGATCCAGGCCTTTCTGAGATCTGTGTTCTACCTGGGCGTCCTGGGCAATGGTCGCTCTCAGTGGTATTTCTGGAAGATGCTCTTCAGGTCCATGATTCGATATCCAAGAGTCCTGCCTGAGGCCATGACTCTCATGGTCTACGGTCATCACTTTCGCAAGGTGGCGGAGAAGGTGTGACCTCGCCGTCGTCCTATGGGACGTTACTTCTCGTGTGCTGCGCCATCGCCTTTGGCGGCTACGTGGGTTCCCACATGCGGGTCCCCATACTTCCGCTTTTTGCCCGAGACCTTGGCGCCACGACGGTCGAGATTGGCATCATCAACGCCACGTACCTCCTCGTTGCTGGAATCCTCTCTCTTCCCCTCGGGATCCTCTCCGACCGGATCGGGCGAAAACGTCTCGCCTCGTTCGGAGCTTTCATCCTGGCGAGCATCTCCTTTCTGCTTGCCTTCAGCAGGACCCCGGCAGAGCTCGTCTGGATCTACCTCCTCTTTGGCATCGGGCTCGCGGCCTTCGGCCCCACCATGATGTCCATGCTATTTTTCCTCCCCGGCACCCGGCGCGACTTCGTCGGAGGCACTCCGGCAAAGTCCCGGGCGGTCCTGGTGCGGGAGCTCGCGCGGAACCGGCCGCTCATGGGCTGCTGGCTTGCGACCTTTGGTGGGTGTTTCGGCCTGGGGATGTTCGTCACCTTCCTTCCCCTTCACGCTCACAATCGAAACCTTACGGCGGGGCAGATCGGCTTGGTCTTTGCGGTCCAGGGTCTGTGTAATGCCTTGTCCCGGATTCCCTTCGGTCACGTCAGCGATCGGGTAAATTCCCGAGAAAGACTCGTCCTGTTCGGGCTCTT
>JAGFXI010000376.1 GCA_017861095.1 Deltaproteobacteria bacterium
AAGCCAGGCGGCCACCTCGGCCGCGGTGGCCCGGCGATGGAGTTGCTGAGTAGCGGCACCATACCCGGTGAACATGCCCCGCTCGTTCGTGAGCACGAGTAGCACGTCGGCTTCCAGCTTGGCGGCCAAGAGGGCCGAGGAGAGATCCTTGTCCAGGATGCCGTCCGCGATCTCCATCCGCCCCTGAGGATCCAAGAGCACCGGGATACCGCCACCGCCGAGGGCTACCGGCACCTTGCCGTCGGCGACCACGTCACGGATGTCGTCGAGGTTGAGGATGCGCCGCGGTAGGGGAGAGGCGACGAGCCGCCGCAGTCCCTTGCCGTAGGGCGCGAAACGCCATTCCGGATGCCGGCGTTGGAGATCCACTGCGGCGTTTTCCGAGAGCTGCGGCCCCACCGGTTTGCTCGGCTCAGCGAATCCTTGATCGTTCGGGTCCACCGCCACCCAGGAGAGAACGGGCTCCATGGGCGGCAGATGCTGGAGGTTGTTTTCCAGGATAAGCTCCTCGTAGGCCCGCGTGACGGCGGAGCTGATCTGGGTCGTGGTGATGAGGGTAACCACCCCGAAGGGGGTGCGGGGGTGCATTCGCTCGTACACGAGCCCGGCCTGGGGGCCATTGCCGTGGGTGAGCACCGCCTGGAACTCATTGAGGAGAGGCAGGAGGTTCCACAGAGTCCGCTTGGTGTGTGCGAGTTGGGCGGTGAAGGACATCTCGGCCCCGGGCTCGGAGGGGCAGATGCCGTTGCCGCCGATTGCCACGATGATGAGAGGTTTCCTTCTCATGACCTCCGGACTGCTCCTTATCAGACAACGTTTCTATTTCTATCACAATAGCTCACTGGGGCACAAACTTTGCAGATCATTCAATCGGCCGTCCCCTTGGCTCGGTCGAGCCGGGGATGGGTTTGCCTCTTCCGACCGGTCGTGGTCAACCTCGGGAGCGCTGGGGTGGAGTTCAAGGGCAGTCTGAAATCACTGACTCTGGCAACGGTTCTCCAGATTCTCTCTTCGGAGGGAAAGACCGGAGTATTAAAGATCTCCCGGGAGCAGGCAAAGAGCAGCATCTATTTTACGCGGGGGAAGATTGTCGCCGCGAGCACCGGCCAAAAGGAGTTGCGGATCGGCCAAATACTCTGTGACCGGGGTCTCATTTCCCGAGAGACGCTCCGCCAGGTTCTCATCAAGGCGAGGAATACCAAGAAGCCGGTGGGAGAGGTTGTCGTATCGCTCGGCTTTGTCAGTCTCATGGCACTGAAGGAAATTGTCCGACGTCTATGTCGTGAGGCCGTCCTCGATGTGTTTCTCTGGGAAGAGGGCACCTTCGACTTTCACGAGGGTCCGGTCAGTTTCGATGAGACCATGACCGAAGCGATCGATCCTATGGAGATCATCCTGGAAGCGGCGCGACGGATGGACGAGTGGGCGGTGATCAAGAAAATCATCCCTAGCGACACCATTGTGTTCAGGGTGAGCGACCAGGCGAGGCAGCAAGGGAGAAAGGTAACCCTGGAAGCGCATGAGCTCCAACTCCTGTCCGTCCTCGACGGCCAAAAGAGCGTGCGAGAGGTGGTGCGGGAAACCGGCGCAGATGAGTTTGACGTCTACAAGACCCTCTACGCCATGGCAACGTCAAAACTGATCGGTGCCACCGACAAGCCCGCTTGCCGCAAGGGCAAGGCTGAGACCGAGGAAGTTATCACCTTATTGCAGATATACCATGACGTGGTAGTCACCATCAGCAAACACCTGGAAGAGCAGCTCGGCAAAGAGTTCTGCACCAGACTCGTCAACGCCTGCAAGGTATCGGTGCCGATGGCAAGCCAGCAGATCCTCGCCGGGTACAGGGTGGGGAGCAGCGCAGAGCAGAATGTGAGGGAAGCTCTCGCCATGGCCTCGAGACTCCAGCAGGGCGACGGCGCTGTCGCCGCGCTCGGTGTCGCTTTCAGCCAGCTCATCGGCTTGCTGCTACGCCAGGAGACGGAGATTCTCGGGAGCAAACAGACCGCGCGTACCGTGGGCCGCATCAACCAGCTCATCGAGGTGGTGGACAAGTACCGCACGGGAGAGGCGAAGACCAAGCTCATCCAGGGAATCAGAGAGACCATCTCCCAGGCGACGGCGGAGCCGCAGAGATGACCGCAGCGGCTCTCGGGACGGCGTGACAGGTTTTATTCGTAAATTGCCCATTCTTGCCCTGACCCGCATTACCCACGAACCCCCTGCCGGCGGCGTCGCCCCCGCTGCTGCCATCCTTGAAGTCCCCACAGTTCCCGGCTACCATAAAAAATGAGGAGTAACCCCCTGGTGTCGCGGAGGAGTTCGTGTTCCGGGACACGCGCAGCCGGCCGGTCGCCGATATCCCCAAGGGTCTAGACGCCGCCCTCAGAGACCCCGCCATCTATCCTCATCCTGTTGAGAAGATCGAGGTTGAGGAAACCCACATCTCCAAGGTCTTTCTCACCGGGCCGTTCGTCTACAAGGTGAAAAAGCCGGTTGATTTCGGCTTCCTGGACTTCTCGACCCTGGCAAAGCGAAGGCACTGGTGCGAACAGGAGGTGCAGTTGAACCAGCGCCTGAGCCGCGGGGTCTACCTCGAGGTGGTTGAGATCACCCGTGAGACGGAGGGGTTTGCCCTTGGCGGCAAGGGCAAGCCGGTCGAGTATGCGGTGAAGATGCGGGAGCTCCCCCGGGCGAGAAGCATGCTGGCGCTGCTCCGCCGGGGCGAGATAACCCCGACCATGATCGACGACCTGGCCCGGGTTCTTGCCGCGTTTTACTCCGCCGCGCGGGGCGGGCGCGAGATCGATCCCATGGGATCGGTGGAGGTGATCCGGGCCAATACCGAGGAGAACTTCTCTCAGATCGAGCCCTTTGTGGCTGACGTCCTGGAGCGAGACAAATTCTTCTTCGTGCGTCAGGCGGTGAGGGACTTCCTGGGGCGGCACGGCGACCTCTTCCAGCGCCGCGTCGAGACCGGTCGCATCCGCGACGGCCATGGTGATCTTCGCCTGGATCACGTCTATTTCGAGGACGGCATCCAGATCATCGACT
>JAGFXI010000377.1 GCA_017861095.1 Deltaproteobacteria bacterium
CTCCCACACCACCGGGCATACCGATCAGGCACCACGGCGGTCCGGCTGACCACTCTGTCCCGTGCAGGGCATCCGGGCGTTTGGTCAGAACGGACCAGGTCCCACTTTGCTCCCCCACTTTCGAGCAAGCCATCGCACGATGACGCCCTTGCCCTTCTTCTCGTCTTCGGTACCGAGTAGACTACGGCCCTAGGACTTGACTTCGGCTGAGATCAGGCGAAGCCTCACCTCGGTCGGCCTGTGCCATCTCTGGCGTACATGTCCCAGGTCAGCGACGAAGCGAAGCCCCATTCGAAGGAGCGCTTGGTTCGGCGGGTAGTATTATTCCGTTGACGGAATCTCGCAGCCGTATTTCGCGGCGACTGCAACATGGGCAACCGAGGCTTTCAGAGCGGCTTCTGCTGTAGCCGATGGCCAACCCCCTCGGTTGCCTTGAAGAGCTCTAAGGTGTGCAGATCCTCCTTTGTCGCCAGAGTCAAGGCAACGTCCACGGGGGTGTACTTTGCTTGGGTGTTCTCCACCCTTGCCAGAATGAGCTTGTAGCGATTTCGTGATGGTCTCCCAGAGATACCGTGGATAGAAAATCATCGGACTCTCGATAGGAAGACCGGGACGCCGGTCCCGCCGGTACTTACGCCGAATCAGTCCGCCTTGCAAGGGATGGATACCCTCGATCCTCCGCATAGCGGAGAAATACAGGGCAAGTTTCATGACCTTGCCCGGCTTGATGCCGCAGGCAGCAGCCCGGCGCATGATGGTCTCCACGTGATCGAGGGTGTAGAAGGCGTCCCATGCCTGCCGGTATGTCCGAAGAACCTCCTCGTCCGACATGAGTGGATGGGCGGTGACCACGTGCTCGGAGTCGTAGCTGTTCATGTCCGGATTCATGGAACTGCCGTTCTCGAAAAGAACCTTATGGTCTTCTGATCCTGGGAGCGGGATAAGACAGAAGAACTCCATGAGGTCAACCGGGAGCTCGCGCTTGATTATCTCGATATCGCGCATCACGCGCTCGTGCGTGTCGTAAGGAAAGCCAATGATGTAGCCGCAACAGGTTATTACGCCAATGCTTTTCCAGGCCTGTAGCATCGCGCGGTATTCGGTGATCCGATTATGCCCTTTTCTTGCTGCTCTTAGGTTGTCCGGATTGATGCTTTCGAGCCCAATGAAGACCCGGTTGACACCGGCGAGGCCGGCCTTTGTGACGAAGTTTGGGATCTTGTGGCACATTGTGTCGACTTGGATGATGAAGGAGAACGTCATCCCATCTTCCTGCCGCAGCCTGATGATGCGGTCGAAGATTGCTTCCCAGTTCTTGTTGCGAGCGAAGTTGTCGTCGGTGATGAAGAACTTCTTGATGCCCAGAGCATTATGGTCACGCAGGACTTTCTCGATGTCGTCCGCCGTCCTGTAACGCGACTTGCGGCCCTGGACATTAATGATCGTGCAGAAACTGCAATCGAAGGGGCATCCGCGGCCGGAATCAAAACAGGCGCGCCGCGTCATCCTACCTTTTAGGGCGTCCTGCGGAGGAACGGGAAGGGCTGCGCCCTCAAGCCTGGGAAGATCTGGCATCACGTTGTAGATTGGTTTCAGGTGGCCCCGGTACGCATCTCTGAGCACCTGATCGAATTGCCCCTCGGCTTCGCCTGCAAAGACCGAGATTCCAAGGTCCATCGCCTGCTGTATTTCGGGTGGAATCCTCGGCAGCATCGCCAGAGATCCGCTGACGTGGAAGCCGCCAATGCAAACCGGCACATCCGCGGCCCGCAGAGGCCGCGCGATGTCTACCGCACGGGGGAACTGGTTCGATTGAACCCCGATGAGAGCGACGAGACCCTTGCCGCCGCTTACCCCAATTTCGCGAATGATCCTGTTCGGCTTTACTCGGTGATTGGCCTCGTCGAGGGTGGTGATGACTATGTCGACAGTCTCGCCCAGAACCCGCGCCGCATTGCACTCAAGGGCAATACCGTTCAGCACGGCCATCGTGTTGGAAGGAATGTCCGAGCGCAGCCACTGAATGACGTAGCCGTCGTCATCATAATGGGATGGTTTGATGAGATAGAGCCGGAACACGGGCCGAGGTACGCTGGGGTTGTTGGCGGTCACGGTATCGTTTCTCCCCTCGATCGCGGATCGAGGCTGCATGGCTAACCCAGGCTCCAGTTCCGGGTTGCAGCTACAGCCACAGGTGCAGAGGTTCTCGCATGCCCGAAGCTCTTTCGGGTCCAGGAGTTGGGGAATGAGGTATGCCTTCTCCATCAGACGCTGGTTAGGACACTTGCCCGTCGCAAACGACTGGCAGGAGTTGATCCGTTCTTGGAGATCCACGCGTTGGCCCTCTCATTGCGAAGCCTACAGAGGCCGGAAGAAATGACGGCGAGAGAAAACCCCGAGGTGCCTGAACGGGTAGGTAGGTCCCATCCTCATTGGCGGGAACCTTCAGATTCGATCCGGCTTCAATTCATCGACGGCGACCCGGTAAAGGTTGAGAAGCTTGTGCTGGTTTTGGTCCGCCATCCGAGTCACTTTCCCGAAATGGGCCTGCAAGATGGCACTGGCCTCGGACCAATTACCCTTGCGGTTCCTAGGGTTGAGTCCAGCATGTCGAATCCTTCTCGTGGAGAGGTTAACCATAGGCGTCTCCATCTCTCACTCCACATTCCTAAACGAGGCCGCTTTCTCCATGGAGCGCCCTCCCCATTGTGAAAACAACTTCTGCCTCGAATTGTGACTCACCGCCTTGTCTTCACGAGATCGCATTAAACAAAATTATCTCCCCATAAACTGGACTCTGTCCATAAGGCGAAAGACTCATTTCTGTATAGGGAAAATTCCCAGGAGATGGGACTTTTTCGTAGGAATTTACGGGCGGTGGCTGCCAGTTGCCGGGCCTGAATGTTGGGTCCGGGTTTTGATATGGGAATTGTAGGAGACAGCATGAACCGCGCCGGTTCAGACTCTTTTGGCCACTTTGCGAAAGTGGTGCCCGTAGGCCATGAGGGTCATGGTCTCAGGGAGGAGCCTCGGATACCGAACCAGGGACTTGATGAGCATCTTCCAGAAGTACCACTGAGAGCGGCCGTTTCCCAGAACACCGAGGTAGAAGATAGACCTCAGGAATGACCTGATCTCACCTCGTTCACGCGGGCGCCTGCGGCGAGGCTGATACTGGTCGAGGAACCTGCACACCCGTTGGTAGAAGTTGCGGGGGTTGTAAATGGTTTGGACGATATTCCGGTACCCGGCAATGAGTTTCTCCATGTCCATGCGCGGGGTGAAGTTGATGCTCCCGTCCGTGTTATCTCCTGACACGTCCAGGCGGAGCCGGTCCTCTGCCTTGAGGCGCTGCCAGAGCCTCGTCTGCGGTAACGCGTTCAACAGCCCCACCATGGCGGTGACCACACCACTCTCCTGGATAAACTTGATCTGCCGGGAGAAGATGCTCCTGTCGTCGTGATCGAA
>JAGFXI010000378.1 GCA_017861095.1 Deltaproteobacteria bacterium
CGCCCAGATCGATATGTACGGCAACCTGAACTCGACCCGCATCGGGGCGGACCACCAGAAGCCCAAGGTACGCTTCCCGGGCAGCGGCGGCGCCAACGATTTCGGCTCCTTCTGCTGGCGGATGATGGTCATGACACCCCAGGATCCCAAGCGCTTCGCCGAGAAGTGCAGCTATGTCACCACCCCGGGCTGGCTCCAGGGCGGCGATTCCAGGGCCAAGAGCGGTCTTCCCCTCGGGGCAGGCCCCTACAAGATCATCACGAATATGGCCGTCATGGACTTCGAGCCCGAGAGCAAGCGGATGAGAATCATCGCGATCAACCCGGGCTACGCGGAGAAGGACGTCCAGGACAACTGCGGCTTCGAGCTTCTGAAGGCGAAGAAGATCATTGAGAACAAGCCGCCCACGAAGCACGAACTCACCATCTTGAGAGAGCAAATTGATCCTTACCGGTATGTTATAGGAAGATAACCTCTGACGGTAAGCGTTCAAATGGTAAGGAGCCATGGCACCGAGGTGCCATGGCTCCTTTTTTTTCTCACGGGATATGAGTTTGAGATGGGAACGCCGTCATTTCAAAACGACATGGCTCTTGTCTTTCATCGTCACGAGCTTGTCTCCGACAGACATTCCGCAGAAAGCGCAGGAGTAATCGTATTTCTCGCCCTGCGGCAGAATCAGAAGGAGGCGCTTGCGCAGCTTGACCGCCCTCTTGCACCGGGGGCAGTATAGCTCGGTGGCGTCGAAATCCTTATAGTTCTCACGTTTCATAAGAAAGGGTCTCGGGTATCGGGTCTAGGGTCCAGGGAACAGGGATTTAGCCCTGCTTAGCTCTTCTTTTGCCTCTTCGGCTTTCCTCTTTGGGTTCTTGCTTCTTCCCGTTCGGGGATTTGACTTGCGTTCTCCAGCCATGCGGCTGCCTCGCTGTCGCTGGGCGCTCGCCAGTCTCCACGCGGTGAGAGCGACCCGCCGGAGCCCACCTTGGGGCCGTTGGGGATGCAGGAGCGTTTGAACTGGCTTGTCTGGAAAAACCGCTGGAGGTAGACCGTAAGCCAGTGCCTGATCTGGCCGATCGTGTATTCGTTTCGCCTCTCTTCGGGCACCTCCGGCCAGAGCCCGGCCTTCTTGTCGCGCCAGGCATGCCAGGCCAGAAAGGCGATCTTCCTGGGCAGGTAGCCGAAGCGCGTCGTGTAAAAGTTATTAAAGTCTTGTAGCTCGTAGGGGCCGATCGTGTCCTCGGTCCGCTGCGCCGGCTGGCTGCCGTTTACCCCGGGCACAAGCTCGGGGCTGATCTCGGTGGCGAGGATATCCAGCAGCGTTTCCGAAGTCTTCCTGTCGAACTGGTTTGTGGAAGCCACCCAGCGGATCAGGTACTGGATCAGGGTCTTGGGGACGCTCACGTTCACGTTGTAATGCGACATGTGGTCGCCTACCCCGTAGGTGCACCAGCCGAGGGCCAGCTCGCTGAGATCCCCCGTCCCCAGGACGATGCCGTTTCGCAGGTTGGCGAGCCGGAAGAGATGAGAGGTCCGCTCGCCGGCCTGCACGTTCTCGAAGGTGATGTCGTAGACCTTCTTGCCCTTCGAGAAGGGGTGGCCGATGTCACGGAACATCTGCATGCAGCTTTCGCGGATGTCGACCTCGTTGACTTCCACACCGAGGGCCTTCATGAGGCGGTGTGCATTCCGGTAGGTCTTGTCCGTTGTGGCAAATCCCGGCATCGTGTAGGCTTTGATAGTACCACGCGAATATCCCAGGAGGTCCATCGTTCGCGCCGCCACGATGAGGGCGTGAGTGGAATCGAGGCCGCCGGAGACGCCGATGACAACGTTCCTGATCCCCGAGGCCTTCAGGCGCTTGGCAAGCCCCTGGACCTGGATGTTGTAGGCTTCATAGCAGCGCTCGTCGCGCTTTGTCGGGTCTGCCGGCACGTAGGGGAAGCGGGCGTACTGCCTCACCAGGGGGATCCGCCCCTTCGGGAGCTCCACGGGGAAGGTCACCTTCCTGTACCGTTCGACCCGGTCCCGGAGGATCCGGGCATTCTGGCTGAAACTCGTGAGCCTCATTCGGTCCTGCACCAGGCGGTCCAGGTCGATGTCGGCAAGGACCATCTGCGCTTTGCCTGCGAATCGCTCCGATTCGGCGAGCAATGTACCGTTCTCATAGGCCATGGCCTGGCCGTCCCAGGCAAGGTCAGTCGTCGACTCGCCGGGGCCTGCCGCCGCATAGAGGTAGGCTGCCACGCATCGGGCAGACTGGTTGGCTGCCAGGCTGTGTCGATACTCGGACTTGCCGATGGTGATGTTCGAAGCCGAGAGGTTGGCAAGCACCGTGGCGCCGGCCAGCGCCGCAAAGCTCGACGGCGGCACGGGGACCCAGAGGTCCTCGCAAATCTCGATGTTGAACGTGAATGCCGGGATGTTCTCCACCTCGAAGAGCAGATCCGGCCCGAAGGGGATGTCCCTCTGGCCGCAGAGCGTGATCGTCTTCGACAGGGCGTCCTCGGCAGGGCGGAACTGCCTTCCCTCGTAAAATTCGCGGTAGTTGGGCAGGTAGGACTTCAGGGCAACGCCCAGGATCCTGCCGCGGTAGATGACGACGGCGCCGTTGAAGAGAAACGAGTCGACACGCAGCGGCGCCCCCACGACGAGGACCGTGTTAAGGCCTTTTGTCTTTTCCAGAACTAGGGTCAGGGCTTCCCGGACCCGCTGCAGCAGAGCCTCCTGGTGGAAGAGGTCTTCGTTGGAGTAGGCCGAAAGACCCAGTTCCGGGAAAATCGCGAAGAGGGCTTTCTTCGCTGCTGCTTTCTTCGCGAGCCCGATCGTGTGTTCCGTGTTGTAGCTCACGTCGGCGACGCGGACTTCGGGGACACAGACGGCAGCCCGGATGAACCCATGACTGTAGAGGTTGAAGAAATCCTTCATGTCGCCCCTTTCCTCTCTCCCTGCGGGAGGCAGCGGTGATGGACTTCAACAGCCCTTTTTCCGGCCTCTTCCATCGTTTTGCCCAGTGATATGAACCCGTG
>JAGFXI010000379.1 GCA_017861095.1 Deltaproteobacteria bacterium
CCCGGGCATGCCACCTCCCCCCCGCTCAGGAGAACCGGGTAGTCGGAAAGAGGCTCACTTGCCCGCTCCGTCTGCCGGACCATCAGCAGGGGCCGCGACTGGACGAGCACCAGGCGGCGAGCCTCGGTCACGGCCCACTCCACGTCCTGGGGGGAGCCGAAGTGCTCCTCCAGCAGGCGGGCCCATCTCGCGAGCTGAATCGCTTCCTCGTCGCTGATGCAGGGCCTTTTCGAATCTTCCGGCGGGAGCCGCTCCTCGCGGATGCCGGTACCGGGATCGGCGACCACGCGCATCGCTTGGCTTCCCGGGCTTCGATCGAGGCGGGGCGGCTCGGAGGCCAGGGCGACGTGAATCCCCTCGGGTGAGGTGGTTCCGTCCACGAGGGCGACACCCAGGCCGTGGACGGCCTGGATCAGAACCATCCCGGAATCGGGTGCGGCGGGGTCCCGAGAAAAGACGACCCCGCTCGCCACCGCCGGAACCATGCCGATGAGGCCCACGGCCATTTCGGCGTTCTCGCCGGGGATGCCGTGGAGCAGACGGTACTGGATGGCCTCCTCCGAGTAGAGACTGGCGACCACCCGGGAGTAGGCGTTGAGGAGCGCCGCCTTCGGCACATTCAGGACGGACTGAAACTGACCGGCGTACGAGAGGTCGCTATCCTCCCCCACGGCGCTCGATCGCACCGCCATGGGAGAATCGGCGCCTACTCGCGTCAAGAGACGCCCGGCACCGCCCGCAATCGCCTCTGCCAGCCTCTGAGGCAGCGGGGTGCTCATTATGCCCTGTCGCAGGGTCTCGCTCAGCGGCGCAATGTCGCTATGAGAGTGGAGCTCCAGGTGCTCGGTCTGAATCCAGGAGCGGAGCCCTCCCTCCTCGACGAGCACCCGGAAACCCTCGGTAGTAACGGCGAATCCGTCCGGAGTCGGGAGCCCCAGGACATTGGCCATCTCGGCTAGGTTCGCCATCTTGCCGCCGACGATGTCCGCGTGGCTGCTCCGAATGTCCGGCAGGTCGAGGACCAGATCGGCATGTTTTGCCAGGCCCGGCTCCTCGATCACTCCATGGAGAGCGGCGGTGATTCGATCCAGGGCGGGCCTCAGCCCCGGATACCGCCCGCCAGAGATGTTGTTCAGGCTTTCCACCATGCTGTTGATGTCGGCGACTGCCCGGATCACCTTGCGGGCGAGGAAGGCGCGGTCGAAATAGCCCTTACCCTGCCGCTTCTGCTCGATCTCAGGCAGGCCTTCCAGGAAGCTGTTGTTGGCGGAAAGGAGTCTCCGGAACTCCGCATGGTAGAGCTTAAACCTGGCGAGCTGGGCGGCATAGTCCCCGGTCTTGCGCTCGGCCCTGAGGCCGATGATCTCCAGGAAGAGCAGAACCTTCTCCCAGAGCGTGCGCCACCCCTGACTTGATTGAGGGGCGACCTCCCCTGGGGGATGGCCGGAGTCTGCCCGTTTCTCCATCAACCGACCAACCTTTCTTTTGGCGTTGGCACGTCGGGCTGTTCTGCCCGTCCGGGTTACTCCCGCGCCGGGCTGCGGCGGGAGCATCGGCAGTGCCCTTGGTTCCGCAGTCATTATACTATGCAGAGCAAAAAACTGTTCGCCCTTAGAAAACTTCCCTTCACCTCCGCCTCACTCCCCCACTACCCCCCTTTTTTAACAAGGGGGCGACAGGCTGTCCGACAGCCGCCCTTTTTCGCTCCCTCTCCCCCCACTGGGGGAGAGGGAAAAGGGTGAGGGGGATGCGCGCCACACTTCACCCCCTCACCTTCATCCGCAGAGGGGGAGAGGAGAATGTTCTTAGGGTCATTGGAAGGGCTCCGAGGGGGGATTAGGAAGGTACCTCCCTTATATTTCCATAGTGTGATGAGCATTTGGGCAAGGGGAAGGACACCCCTTGCCGGGAGCCGCGTTTCAGGCGGGAGCGGTCTGCTGCGGGATCCTCTCCCGCAGCAGGCGCACGAGCGTTTGAGCGCTCTTTTTTCGCAGTACGTAGATGCAGATGGGATCCTCGCTTTCCCCCACCCGCCCTTGCACCTCGAGCCACCGGGTGGGAAGAAGCAGGCCGTGGATGACGCCGAGGGCCCCCAGCACTATCAGCAAAGGCCCCGTTATGGCAAGCCAGGGGTAAAAGATCACAGCGACGCCGACAATGCCCAGGCCGGTCAAGGCCTCCCCGCCCCGGATCTGCCGGCGCACCCGGAGGGACTGGATGGTGTCGAGAGGAACCTCGTCCACCACGGTGTCGTCCCGATGATCGCAGGTGATCGGTTTGTAGGCGGACAGGGTGGACCGCAGGCGGACCAGCCTGCGGTCCGTAAGGAACAGGCTGACCGCCTGCTGTTCGGGCTCCTTCATGACCGACTGCACCATCCGCGTGTGGCCGAGGATCACGTGGTGCGATTGGATGATCGTCTCGCCCTCGGGCAGGAGCCCTTCCACCGTTGCCTGATACAGGTTCACGGTAGCTTTCGCGAGGGCGGGCTGGAACTTTCTCTCCCCGATGTCCCCGGCGGCGTACTTCTGACTCAGCTGCCGGATCTCTTCTCGCAGCGCCTCCGGATCAGTCTTCGTACGGGTACTCACCAGGCGTGACCTTGGGCGCGTGCAGCCCGGGCATGAGCTGAATAACAACCGCGATGAACGTGACAAACCCCACCACGAAGGCGAACCAGGGGTCCCACTCCGTTATCAGCGAATCGTAGAGGAGCCAGAGGAGGAACCCGTAAAGGAGAATATTTCCAATTATGGATCCGACTTTCATCGCTTCACCTCTCACATCAAGGCTTCCCTCAGCCAGATAAAGTAGAACGCTGCGGCCGCTGCCATGGACAAGGTCAAGAGAAGGATCCAGTAGCCAACCAGGGTGTTTATTAGGAACTTCATCGACAACCTCCTCCGCGCCCTGCGGCGCAGGCTGTATCGTAGGTACTAGTCTGCCTTCAACACCAGCGGCGGCACCCAGTCGGGCACCCACTTGCCGTGGGTGTGGCGTACCGAAAAGATGACGAGCGAG
>JAGFXI010000380.1 GCA_017861095.1 Deltaproteobacteria bacterium
TACCCAAGATTTTGTGGTAGCCTGGAAAGACGGAAGGCGGAGCCGGTGACCATATGTGAACATCCACACTGGCCGCGTCGGAGTTTAGATTTCTCATCAGTTCCGACACTTTTCTTTTCCCCTGAGCCCTCCCTCTTTCAAGCATCCTTTCTTCGTTGACATCGGGCTCCTGAGCGTGGAAAAGAGGCAATCGCTGGATAGAGCGCTTACCACCCTGCCTCATCACATTGACGTTAGATAAGTGAGGGGTGTTCCCGACGGTGGTAATCGGAGAGCGGCTATACTGAGATTCTGCCAACTAGATATCTGACCGCGAGATCCCTCCGGCAACGCTACTGCAGACGGATAGCCAAGTCTCGGTCATTTGACCGAAGTCCTTTTCGCTTCTATAATAACAATAAGAGACATTCTACCGACTGGTGGCTCGAAAAAGAGTCCCCAAACTTTCGAGAAAGGCAACAGGAAGAGATGGACCCGCTTCCGTGGAACGGTTATGGAGCCAGGATACGTTTACATAGGCTCGTTTGCGATTGGTGCCGCCGAATGGTTTCTCGCCTTGGCGAGGACGGTGGCGTGCATTCAGAGGCGGCTGGCCCTCGTGTGTGGGATTGTGTTTATCGAAAACTTGGTGGGGTTGTTGGTTCTCTCTATCTTTATCCAAGAAAATGATTGGGTTATTGCCTTGGCCTACTCAGCCGGGGCAGCTCTCGGCAGTATCCTACCGCTCATCCAGATGAAGGAGGTCCGAAAGAGCCCGGCGGCAGCCGGGTATCGATGACCGACCCGCCGTCCAGTCCCAACCACCAGGAAAAGAGCCGGTCAGTAAAGGTCGTGAGCCGCTTCGGGTGGCATCCGTGGCCTCTGCCCCGACCGACCCTGAGGAATCACTTTCTGGCGCTGCAGCGGTCGGCTCGCCCACGGGTCATCCTCGTCATTCGTAATCCCATCTAGCCCGCATGATGTACGAATCACCTGTTTCGACCGCGGGTCTGGCCGTCCATCCGGGTGTCCTCCGGTCTCGCACCTTGCGACCTTCTGACAAGTACGCCTCAGGTCCGAGCCCCTGTGGTTGCCTCGTGGCACGACGATCTCCACGATCTCGCCACGGCGTCTCGTGCATAATGCGGGTTAGTCGGCGGCCAGGAGGAGGTAAGACTCGACCGCGTCCCGGCCCTTCCCCTTGACGCCAAAGAGCGCCCTGTCGGCGGCGCCGAGAAGACCGGTTATGTCGCCGGCGTGATCTGGAAAGGTGGCGATCCCGAAGCTGGCCTTGAGCCGCACCGCGAACCCGTGATCGCGCAGGTAGACCGTCTCCAGGATCCGCGAGCGAATGTCCTCCGCCTTCGCCCTTGCCTCGGGTTGCCCATATCCGGGAAGAACGACGATGAACTCATCGCCCGCGTAGGCTACGGCATACGCCGGCTCCTCGAGAGAGGCCTGGATCGTTGCCGCCACTTCCTGGACGGCACGGCTTCCGTTCAGATGGCCGTAGCTGTCCACCACATGCTTGAAGTGATCAAGGTCCATGAAGATGACGGAGAGGTACGCCCCGGATCGTTCGCAGGCTCCGAGATGCTCGCTGAGTGACCGGTAAAGGTGCCGCGTGTTGTAGAGACCGGTCAGGTTATCGCGGATGGCAAGATCGCGGTATCTCTGCTCGCTGGCCCGGAGGGCCTCCTCCGCCTCTTTCCGCTCGGTGATGTCTACGAGAGAGATCACGATCCGGGAGAGGGTATCCTCGTACCCGGAGACCACGAGCGCCTTTGTGAGCACAGTCCGTCTGTTACCTCTCAGAGTGCGGAGGATCCTCTCCCGCTCCTGGGAGACTTTGCCCTCGGCCACCAGGGGGATGATCTCAAGGGCGAGGCGGTAGAATTCCTCCGTGTTCACCTGGAAGAACCCCTCACTCAGTTCTTCCCGGCTCTTCCCCTCGAAGAGGGCCAAGAAGGAATCGTTGAAATCCACGGTCTTCACCTTGCTCATGCAGTGGGCCACTTCGTCGGGGTGGAGCCTGAGGTACTCCTGGATATCGGTGACCCCCGAGGCCCGGAGACCGTCGAGATAAGCCTTGAGATCGGAGGCGTCCCGCTCGAGCAAGGCGATGGGCGCGGAGCGGAAGAGGAGGCGATAGCGTTCTGTGCTCTCCCGGAGGGCCTCTCCGGTCAGTTTTAGGTCGGTAATGTCCTCCACGAAGGCTATGGCGCCCGAACAGAGCCCGTTCCCGTCGGCAATCGGGCTCAGGTGATAGCGGAGATAAAGCTGCCCGCCTGCGGGATCAGGCTGGAGGCGGTCGGTGACGACGCGGAGCCGCTGCTCGACGCAGCGGCGGAACTCCTCGGCGACTCCGGATTCGAGGAAGCAGGGCTCCTGGAAGACGTTCAGGGATCTTGTCTCCTCCAGAGTCGAACAGGGCAGCACCTCGAGCATTCGCCGGTTTATCCTGGTGATGCGGCCGTCGAGATCGACGATGAGTATCCCGACGGGTGCGCTGTTGCGGAGCATTCGGTTTCGCTCTTCGAGGGCTTTCAGCGCCTCTTCAGCCCGCCCGGCGCGCGCCTCGATCTCCTCCATCCCGGCAAGACGAAGGCGCAACGTCTCCACTTCGGTGAGGAGTTCGTCTCTTGTTGCAGACGCAATATCCATGGTCGGTCTCCCCCAACTTCAGAATGAAGCCGTGCAAACTACGGCGTAACACTTGTCATTAGACATTATAAAACCCACTCGTGGTGCATCCAAGCCTCAAAAGACTGGGGCGGGCCTTCTTGTTCTTGCTCTCTGGCGTTAATCCCGCTCCCGGCAGGACGCAAGGGAGCCATGTAGAGGGCGGGCGAAGGTGCTTAGTGATTTTCGGAAAGTTATTAGGGGAAGGATAACATGCTCTACATTCCATCATCGAAGAAAGTGAATAATAGTAAACTGTTGCAACCGGTTCGATGTAATGTGCTTCACGAGCGGATTAGTACTTGCTCTCGAAGGCGCCGTTCTTCTCCTGGTGACAAAGTTTAGAAATATGCCATAA
>JAGFXI010000072.1 GCA_017861095.1 Deltaproteobacteria bacterium
ATGGGGAGCCCCGTCTCCTCACGCAAAAGATTGTCGAGACCTTTGAGGAGTGCACCGCCCCCGGTCAGCACGATGCCGCGGTCAACGATGTCGGCCGCCAACTCCGGCGGGGTCTGCTCAAGAGCGATCTTGACCGTCTCGACAATAGTGTCAATCTGCTCGCGAATAGACTCCCGCACCTCATCCGAGTCGATCTCGATGATCTTGGGAATCCCGGACACAAGGTCGCGGCCCTTTATCTGCATGCGTTCCACCACCTCTCCCGGGTAGGCATTACCGATGGTAGTCTTGATCAACTCCGCGGTCCGTTCACCGATAAGGAGATTGTACTTGCGCTTAATGTGCTGGAGGATGGCCTCATCCATCTTGTCTCCGGCAACCCGCACCGACTTGCTATACACGATGCCCGCAAGAGAAATGACCGCCACCTCGGTGGTGCCGCCGCCGATGTCCACCACCATATTGCTGGTTGGCTCGGTAATCGGAAGTCCAGCCCCGATGGCTGCAGCCATGGGCTCTTCGATAAGGTATACCTCCCGGGCGCCAGCGGATTCCGCCGATTCGCGCACCGCTCGCTTTTCCACCTGGGTAATTCCAGAGGGAACACTGACGATAATACGAGGTCGGATGAGAGTCCGACGGTTGTGCACCTTTCGGATAAAATGGCGCAGCATCGCCTCGGTGATCTCGAAATCAGCGATCACCCCATCCTTCATGGGTCGGATGGCCACGATGTTGCCGGGAGTGCGGCCCAGCATCATCTTGGCCTCTTTTCCCACCGCCAGCACCTTGTTGGGCCCCCGGCCGTCGGCGCGGACTGCGACCACCGAAGGTTCGCTGAGTACAATACCCTTGCCCTTGACATAGACCAGGGTATTTGCCGTACCCAGGTCGATGGCGAGATCGTTAGAAAACCACCCCAGAATGGGATCAAGAATCATGAATACCTATCTCCCTGTTTTTGGGCCCGTGAGCCGCCTGGAAACCGAGGGATACTTACCACGAGAGCTACGATTTGGCAATCATTATCTTTTCTCGTCTAGACGGCTGACGGCGCTCCTGGCGGGCTTCCGCACCGATGCCTCCAGCCCTACGCCCCGGCCGTGAGTTCCCACCCTTCGGCAGGGGTTGTCGCTCCTGTACCCCACCACGCCCGCAAGAACGGTGCCGCATGAGCCAGGAATTTTCTGGTACGCGAGTCGCGAGAGAATGGCGATAACCGCTGGGACGCACCGTCTGGTTCTGTTGAAAGAGAAAAGGGATCGTGTTACTATCGGTCTCCTCCGACAGATTGCGATGATATGGATCAGAAAAGTACGATCTTCGACCGAATCTATCAATCTCTTGCCTCCGTAAAGCTGAGCCTGTTTCTGTTCGGCGCCTTGGCGGCAACCTCCATAGTCGGCACCCTCATCCCCCAAGAATCCACCGTCGAGCAGCGACTCCGCGAGTACGGGCCCAAACTCTCAGCCATCATCGAACTGCTGGATTTCGCCGATATGTATCACTCCTGGTGGTTCAAGGTGCTCTTGGGACTCCTCACCGTTAACCTCATTGTCTGCTCCTTTCGCCGCCTGCCCCAGACCCTCACCCTGCTTCGCGCCGGCAACCAGACAATGGACCCTGCCAGACTTGAGAAGATGCGCCATCATGCGAGGGTCCAGCTTCCCGTCCCGCTCGCGGCGAGCCAGAAACTCCTTGCCGCTCTTCTCGGTCGCAGGTACTCTTGCCAGTGGCAGGAACGGGAAAGCGGTTGGCAGGCTGTGGCGGAGAAGGGCCGCTTCAGCCGTCTGGGTGTCTACTTTGTCCACCTCGGGGTCTTGTTCATTCTTGGCGGCGCCCTTGTCGGTTCCATCTTTGGCTTTCGCGGCTTCGTCACGATTCCCGAGCATGGTACGGTAGATCGCATCTTTATCGGTGGCAAGCACCGGGCGCTACCCCTGGGATTCGCCATCCGCTGTGACAAGTTCACCGTTGACTTCTACGAAACGGGCGCCCCCAAGGAGTTCCGCTCAGACGTGAGCATTATCGAACAGGGGGATTTGGTGGAGCAGGCGGCAATCCTCGTCAATGATCCGTTAACCTTCAAGGGTATCACCTTCTACCAGGCGACCTACGGCAGTGAACCATCGGATATCATGCTGCAAGTCAAAGACCTGAAGACCGGAGAAGGGCGTCGACTTGAGGTGCCCTTTCGGGAGACCGTCATGATCCCGGGAACGAAGGACCGCCTCGTGGTCATGGATTACGCGGAAAACGTCGGGAACCACGGTCCCGCTCTCTTTATTGCTGCGGCCCGGGAGCATCAGCAGCCTGCCAGCGCCTGGATACTGGTGAAGCAGCCCGAGTTCCACGGCAATCGTATCGGGGACCTTGTTGTAACCGTGGAGGGCCTCCAGAACAGCTTTTATACGGGACTGCAGGTCAAGAAGGATCCGGGGATCTGGGTCATCTACGCCGGATTTTCCCTGATGCTCCTCAGCATGCTCGTTGCACTCTACGGCAGCCACCGCCGGGTGTGGCTCCTACTGGATCAAGCCTCCGGCGGCACCAAGATCAGCCTGGGGGGCCACAGCAGTAAGCACGAGGCACGCTTTGGGCGGGAATTCACCAAGCTAACCCAAGATATCGGCGATCTCAGTGCCAACAGGGAGACCCATGTCTAGCTCCCTCCTTCTCAGCCTTGTTACCTTTGTCTACCTCGTGGCCGCCCTTGCGTACGGAACTGGCTGGCTATTCCGCCGCAGCGTCTTGAGCAGAGGCGCCGCATGGGTCTCCTGGCTGGGCGTAGGTCTCCATGGCGCCGGCATGTTAGTCCGGTGGGTGGAGTCCTATCGAATGGGCTTCGGCCATGCCCCTCTATCCAACTTTTACGAGTCCCTCGTCTTTGGCGCCTGGGCGGTAGTGCTCATTTACCTTTGCATGGAGGCGCGATACGGCTCGCGAGAGCTGGCAGTCTTCCCTCTCAGCCTGGCCTTCTTGACGATGGCGTACGCCTCCTTCTCTCCAAACGTGGAGAGCAAGATCCAGCCCCTTATCCCGGCGCTGAAGAGCAACTGGCTTATCGCCCATGTGATCACCTGTTTTCTTGGCTACGCCGGCTTCGCCGTCGCCTGCGGGTTGGGTATTCTCTATCTCTTGAGGGGGCCGAGCAAGCATCCGGACAACCCCGGCTCCGGCATCCGGGCCAGAATTCCCAGCACTCAGATTCTGGATGAGCTCATGTACCAGAACGTCGTGTTCGGCTTCTTGCTGCTCACCGTGGGGATCATCACCGGCTCGGTGTGGGCCAACTCCGCCTGGGGGAGCTACTGGAGTTGGGACCCGAAGGAAACGTGGTCGTTGATTACCTGGCTGGTCTACGCCCTTCTGCTCCACGCCCGTTTGGTGCGAGGTTGGCATGGCCGAAAAATCGCCTGGGTATCCATCATCGGCTTCGGTTGCGTCATTTTCACTTATCTCGGGGTCAATTTCCTCCTCAGTGGACTGCATAGCTACGCCAGGTAACCGCAATCAAAGTTGCACCAAGGATTCCCTTTTCTGTTGTTGAACTGCTAGCGCCCGGAGGCTGCCATGGTATTTGGTCTTGGCATGCAGGAACTTCTGGTAATTTTCATTGTTGTTTTTTTTATCTTTGGAGCAAAGCGGCTCCCTGAAATCGGTAGCGCCTTCGGAAAGAGTCTTCGCGAGTTCAAGAAAGCCACAAGGAAGGAGAAGGATGAGGTTTCCACCTGGATCAAGTCTCCAACCCAGGGTGAAGAAGCAGCTCATGGTTCCAAGAACGCCAGCGAGCAAGGGGATAATCCGCTCAAAGACGAGCTCGAGAATCTCCCGGGCGTGAAAGAAGCGCAGGAAATTAAGGAGACCGCCAGTAAGCTCAAGGCGGCCGGTCGGGTATTCCTTAAGAAGTAGCGGGGCGTAGACCCGCTCTACGACAACGGTGTTCCTCTTCTTGCCAGGACGGGCTCGACAGAGACACAGTAGGCCCGGTCTTTCACGCTCAGCGTTGTCCATGGCGCCCCGCGCCTAACTGTCTATCAATCAATACTATGGTTCCCTTTCATGAGGTCTTTGTCGGATCCCGGTGTAACCTCCAATGCCGGCAGTGCGCCGCCCGAGCGAGCGGTGTCGCCGGGCGAAGCAAATCCGAGCTCATCGCCGCCATGAGCGCCTTCACCGAGCCGCGGGAGGGCGTTCTGTTGTCGGGCGGCGAGCCGCTCATCCGGAGCGACATTATCGAGCTGATCCAGGCCGCTCGGGAACTCGGGTTTCCCCGCATTCGTCTTCGCACCAACGGCACTCCTCTCGCCGACCCTCGCTTCCTGCATCACCTTCTCAGCGCCGGCTGCCAACATTTTGAGATCAAGCTCTTCGCTGGGGAGCCGCGATTCCATGACCGGATAAGCGGGGTATCGGGAAGCCTCGAGCAAACCTGGGCCGGTATTGAGTTGCTCCGCCGCGCCGTGATCCCCGGTCGAAGGGACCAGCAACCTTTCGTGGGAATTCTCATTCCCCTCCGCGAAGACAACGTTACCATCCTGCCTGAGACCATCCTCGCCCTGGTAGCTCTGCGACCCGACAGGATCGTCCTCTCCTGGGAAATCGCGACGGAATCCGTCTCCCGCACCTTGCCCGCCATCCGGAACGCCGTCAACCTTGCCTTGCTCAACCGAACGTGGATGCTCACCGAGAACATCCCTCTCTGCTTGATGAAAGACCTGGAGGTCCACGTGGCAGAGCTCTATCTCCCGCCTCGGACATCTCATGAACAGGTGACGCAATGCCGGAGGTGTGTTTTCCGGGAGTTCTGTCCCGGCATACCCTCCCGTTCACTGAAGACGCGGTTGAGCCAGGAGATCAAGCCGGTGTCGACTTCCGTTCATCTGGAGGCTATCCGGAGCCTCGTTCGCGGAAGACGCATCCGCCACGAGAACGGATATGAGGCAGACGGGGAGGCAGGGTGACACCTCCCTTTCTCAACTGCTGCTCCGGACAGGAGACTGAGGTTCTCATGGCCGCCCTGACAGTGACACTCGTCTCGTTCAACGCCGAAGGTCATTTCTCCTTAGCGAATGGCTACCTCAAGGCCTACGTGCACGAGGACCGCTCACTCCGGCATCGGGTTGACCTCGATCTCGTGGATTTCGCCGTGGAGAATCATGATGCGAGGCAGGCGCTCTTCTACCTCAGCCACAGGATGCCTCGTGTGCTCGGCCTATCCTGCTACTGCTGGAACATGGAGGTCAACCTGGAACTTGCCAGGATCTACAAGGCGGTGGCTCCGGCAAGTCTTATCGTCCTTGGTGGGCCTGAAGTGGGGCCGATCGCCGAGAGGTATCTCAGGGATAACTACGCCGTTGATCTTGTTGTGCGCGGTGAAGGTGAGGCAACCTTCCGGGAACTCCTTCGCCATCTTGCCGCGGGAGAGGGTGCCCTCGAAGAGATCCACGGGATCAGCTACCGGCGTGACGGAACCGTGATAAGCACCCCTGATCGCCCTCCTATCGCCGACTTGGACGAGATTCCCTCTCCGTATCTGACTGGTGTGCTTGCGCCACGAGACCGGGTCACCTATGTCGAGACCTCGCGAGGATGTCCCTACCGCTGCGCGTACTGCTACGAGGGCAGGCATTTTCCTGGCGTCCGTCTTTTTTCCGAGAGGAGGATCCAGCGGGAGATAGAGACCGTGGTCCGGACACCCGGGGTTCGTTCCTTCCACCTCGTCGACTCGGTGTTCAACCTTAACAAGGAAAGATTACGGCGCCTCGCCCGGCTCATTTCAGAGGTAAATCAGACGGGCGCCCAGATCTTGACCGTTGAGATTCTCGCCGATCTGGTCGACGAGGAGACCACGGAACTGCTCCGCCTGGCAAACGTAGCGAGCGTCGAGACAGGGCCGCAGACGGTCCACGCCGACACCTTGGCCCTCATGAGGCGACCACACCGCGCCGATGCATTTGCCCGTGGCGTCCGCCTCCTCCGCGAGGCCGGTATCGAGGTTCTTTGCGATCTCATCATCGGCCTCCCCGGGGACAACTTCTTCCGCTTCGCCCAATCCATACGGGAGGTCATGGAACTCAGGCCGACCACGTTGGTGTTCAGTATTCTTCACGTGCTCCCCGGCACCGACCTGTACGAAGATCCCCCCCACTACGGGCTCCGCTTCGATGCCCGAGCTCCCCACCTGGTAATCGATACCGACACTTTTCCTTTCGCCGAGATCGACCGCGCGGTTCTCATGAGCATACCGGTGGCCAAGGAGTACAATGTGAGACTGGATTAGCCCCACTGCTGTTCATGTAGGCCATCGAGCGGGAAATCCCCCCTCACAGGCTGTCCGACAACTGCCCTTCCTGGTGCCATCTCCCCTGCTGGGGGAGAGGAGAATACTGTTAGGGGGGGAACCTGGCGGGTTCTTTGAAGAAGGAAAAAGAAGAGGGGGCATTTCGCCCCCTCTTCTCGCATCAGTCGGCTAAAGCGGCCGTTACATGGCCTCGTTCACCTGCTTTACGGTCAGGACCTTCTTGCCGCCCTTGGCGGTTGAGACAGTCCCGGTCGCGTCTACCTTCTTCCCTACCATGGCCTTAACACTTTTGCCCTTCAGCGCGTAGGTCTCGGTGTCGCTCTTCAGTACGTAGCCGGTGACCTTACCCTTCTTGTCCTTGACCACATCGACCATGCCCGTCACCGTCACGGTCTCGGCCTTCGCCGTTGCCTTCTTGGCCTTGGCCGGGGCAGCCGGAGCAGCAGGCTCAGCAGGCTTCGCAGGGGCTACCGCCGGGGCAGCCGGAGCAGCGGGCTGAGCCTGCTGGGCAGCGACGAGCATCGGTGCTGCCAAGAAGGCAGCGATCACCAGGATGGACACAACTCTTTTCATTTCTTCCTCCTTTTTTGCAGTCCTCTTGCCTTAACGGCAGATGAGATTAAGTAAGACACTGCTCCTCCAGACACTTGTTTGTGCTTTGAGAGCAACCGTTCCCGAGGTACATACCCGCCTCGGGGTTTCGTCCCTTCTTCTCTTTAGACTCGTGACGACGGTTACATTCCCGGTTACAGGCCTGCCGAGGGCTATTTCCCGGAGCCCATCCCGCGAGCGCTCTGCTATCTATGACTCAATCGTGGCTAGTGCAAGAGCAATCTCCGTGCCATGATTTTTTCTAATTATTTCAATATACTGTAGCGAGCCTCCCGAAAGAATCTGAACCAACAGTTCCGATATTCGTCGAGTTTCCCAACGCCTCTCGGCAACTCTTTTTCGTTTACCTGCTGAAATACATGGAAATTTCTAAAAAAAAGAACTTGTTGTTCTGTATATGCCAAGATCGGAATACAAAGTTCCGCTCATCACCGGGTCTTCTTGCTCCTGTCCTCCGTTTGCCTACACGCGGACGGACTCCAAAGGGGCAGATTCACGTCGGACGAACATCCGGTCCGTCCTCCAGCGTCTTCTCGATTTCGGTCACCACGAGCTCGAGGAGTTTCGGCATCTTGGCCGCCACCGACGGGCTGAGCTCCATCCTCCACCCGATCTCTCCTGGCTCGACGCCGTAGATCACCGCCGGCCCAACGCTGTATCCCAGCCTGTCAGCCATTTGCAGGAGTTGCACGAAGTCCACCTGGTGGAGGCTCATGGGCTGGTCCTGGTTTGCCACCAGATCTTCGGGGTGGCAGCGGTAGATATCTCCCGGGCTGCCCCCGGCTTTTATGGCGTCAATGACAATGACCCTCCGAGCCTGGTGCAGATACGGGAGCAGGTTGAGGGTGGAGGTACCCGCGTCAACCAGCTCCACCTCCTGCGGAAGAACGCGCTGAGCCAGGGCCTGAATGGCATGTATCCCTACGCCTTCGTCAGCGAGGAGGAGGTTTCCCACACCAAGTACCACAACTTTGCCTGCGTACATAGAAACGCGTTACCCGTCTGGAGGCTCAAGAATCATGCAGCTCCCGTCGCGGCATGTCCTGCTTCGGAGAAGAAAGAGGCTGTTCACCGTGAACAGCCTCTTTCAATGAACACCGAGCAGATGTGGCTTAGCCGATCTTCAGCTCGTAGCGCTTGTTGGTGTCAAGGTGCAACACGTGCACCGCACAGCCCAGTCAGGGGTCAAAGGCGCGTATCACCCGCACCACATTGATCGGATTCTCAGGATCCGCGAC
>JAGFXI010000073.1 GCA_017861095.1 Deltaproteobacteria bacterium
CTCGCTGAGACCGTAGATGTCCATGGCCTTCAGGTTCAGCTTCCGCTCGATCTCCTGGCGCATCTGCTCGGTCCAGGGCTCCGCCCCGAAGACGCCAGCCTTGAACTTGAGGTCGCGGAAGCTCACGCCCATCTCCTCCGCCACCTCGGCGATGTGGAGGGCATACGAGGGGGTGCAGGTCAGGATGGTGGCACCGAAATCCTTCATGATCATCACCTGCCGTCGCGTATTGCCGCCGGAGATGGGAATCACCGACGCTCCCAGCTTCTCAGCCCCGTAGTGGAAACCAAGGCCACCGGTGAAAAGGCCGTAGCCGTAAGCATTGTGAACGATATCGTTCTTGGAGGCGCCCGCCGCCATCAGGGTCCGCGCCATGAGTTCGGCCCAGGTCTGCACGTCCCGCGCCGTGTACCCTACCACCGTCGGCTTCCCGGTGGTGCCTGATGATGCGTGGATGCGGACCACGTTGTCCATGGGCACGGCGAACATGCCGAAGGGGTAGTTGTCCCGGAGATCGTCTTTGTGCGTGAAGGGGAGCTTCCGCAGGTCGTCGAGGGTGCGAATGTAGTCGGGTTTCACCCCCTCCTCATCGAAGCGCTTCCGATAAAAGGGGACGGTGTTGTAGACCCTGGCCGCAGCTGCCTGGAGCCGTCGCACCTGAATGGCCTCCAGGGCCTCCCTGGGCATGGTTTCGAACTCTTCATTATAGATCATAAGAACCTCCTCTTGGCGATACATCCATCCGGCGGCCGGGGCACCGGCTCATTTTGTGGGTGCTCTCGTGCCTTCCTTCTCCTTCCAGAACTCGTTCGCCCACACCGGATCGTAGATTCTTCTCACCCCGTGGACCTCGATGACGGGAGCAAACTCGGCCTCCCCATCCTCATGGAAGAGCCTGTCCACCGTCATCAAGGTACCGAGGACCGCCCCATGTTGTTCGTAGGCCTGGATGCTATAGGCGGAGCAGGTGGGATAGCTCGGGCACCGGTCCCCGTCAACAGGTGAAATAACCCGCTGGAAGAAGGTCACCAGAAGCCGAAAAAACGATGCCGCCGGGGACGGTGTCTCATGCGATCGCGGCTGGGACGACACAACGGCTCCCGAAGGTCGCTGGTCCCAGGGTCCGCGCATGGGATCCTCCCCGGCGAGGCTCACCCCATCCGGTCGGCTCAAGGCCGTCAGCAAGAGGAGCGAGAGAAGCAGCAGTGGCAGAAAACGTGTCATGCCCAGTCGCCTCTTCAGAAGGAAAAGGTCAACCGCACACTCGGCACCGGCCCGGGGTGCACCTCGAGACTTAGCTCTTCGTAGGGCGCGAGGCGCAGCCGCAGCCGACGCTCCTCGCGGTCGTTATACTTATCAGCCACATTGACGGCGCTGAAGACGTTCCCCCCATAGAAGGAGAGAGCGATGAAGCCAAGGCCGATCCCGACCGCCTGGTGGTCCTGCTGGAAGGCCTCCACCGTGGCCCAGGCAAAGGCTCCGGTAAACACGAACGCTATGGCCCCATCTCCGGGTCGCTCGCAGTAGAGATGGCCGGCCCCGGGAAGAACCGCGGCTAATAGGCCCGCAACGGCGGGATCCTTCCTCTTGGCTGCGGGGGCCTGGGCCAGCACCTGTCGCATCCCCTGGGCGGCGACAAAGCGACCGCTCTGGGAGCCGATCTGGCGCAGCGCCTCGTCAGCCTCGAGCCACCGCGACTCCCGGGCCAGGGAGATGGCGGTGAGATACCAGGCTTCCGCTGCTACGGGTTCCCCCGGATGGGTGTCCAGCAGGTGCCGGAGCTCCTCCCGGGCTTCTTCTCCCTTGCCCAGCTCAATGAGCACTCGCGCCTTGAGCATTCTACCCTGTACCGCAAGAGGGCTTGAGCCGTAAGCCCGCAAAAACTCTTCCGCCGCCCCGAGGGCCTCGCTCCAACGCTTCCCGTGGGCGTAACATTCGGCAATGCGGACCGCGGCAAAAGGCGCCTCTCCTCCCTCCGGGGCGAGGAAAAGGTAGCGCTTGTACTCGCCGATGGCCCGGTAGTACTCCTCCTGCGAGTAAAGGTGGTTGGCGAAACGGAGCGTCGTCTCCGCCAGGTCGTCCGCCCAGAGGTCTGTGGCCGGGGGGGCTAGCCAGAGGAGGAAAGTCCCGAGCGCCAGCACCAAGAGAACCCTTGGCCTCCAGCCGGGTCTCCCCATTCCCCATAACCTCCCGAGCGGCCGACCGAGCTCTCAAAACCGGCGGCCGCTGCAAATACGAAGGCCGTAGGTCCTTATGCACCCACGGCCCCAAAACAAAAAACCATGGGTTCGTCTTCCGTCCGCCCATGGCCTCCGATAGTCACCTGATGCTACCGGCTTACCCCTTCAACCCACGGGCGGACTCCCAAAACAAGAAGCCGCCGAAGCTAAAGAAACCCCCCAGGCCGGTACGAGTGCTGTACATGGTCTTCTCAGTGCATCAGATGGATAGCCATGAATGCTATAGAAATTTCCACAGGTTGTCAAGGTATTCTTACGAGACTCCCTCGAGGCGCCAGCGAGTCACCTTCACCCGGAGCGAGTCGCTGGCAAAGGTATCAGGGTTGTCCTTGAGATATGCCTCGTAGTGGGTGAGGGCCTTGGCACGATCGCCCTTCGCCTCGTACACCCGGCCTAGGCCGAGCTCGGCCTGCTTCTGATACACAGGCGTGCCCTCGCGTGCGAGCCGCTCATAGGCCTCGATGGCGGAATCCCAAGCCCCCTTGGCCTCGTAAGCCGTCCCCAGATTCTCAAGAACCAGACCATAGAGGGAGCTCCGGCGATCGAGTCCCTTGAGCGAGCCCTGGTAACAGGCAACAGCCTCCTCGTAATTCCCTTTCCTGAGATAGAGGTCAGCGAGATCACCCAGAGCCATCGGTCCCACCTTCGTGGATGCGTACCGCTCCCGCACCTCCTTCAGCTTGGCGAAAGCAGCCTCGGGGCTCGACCCCTCTTCGCCGGTAGCGCGTGCCTCGAGAGCGAGGGCCTCGTTGTAAAGGAGCCGAGCCTGCCGCTCCCGGTATCCTTGATAGAACACAACCGCCGCTACCACCAGGATAACCGCCGCGAGTGCCGCCGATCCCCGAAGCAGCAAGACCTTGTTCTCCATGCACCATTGGATCATCCTGCCGGTCACGGTGACCAATTCGTCCGGCTTCCTGAGCTCCTTGCGCGGGATCCGTTTTGCGGCCACGGTCTCCTCCTCATGGTCCCCTGGGGTTATTTAGCCAGGCCAGCGGGCAATTCTCCCTGGAAGGCCCCAAAAGTAGGCCTTTAGCAGGAAGGGCCGCACCTGTCAAGCATTCGGCGGCGTCAGCTCACTGGTTCCTGCTCTCTACTCTTTGCCTCGTTCAGCAACGTCCGCCCCACCTCGTTGACCAGCGCCCAGATCACATCGAGGGCCAGATGCTCCACGACGGAGGCGTCAAAGACCACCCCGACCCGCGCCGAGAACTCATCGTCGGCAGACCAAAGGACGTAGCCGAGGGGAATCCTCGAAAGAGGCCAGAGGCGAAAGGAGGCGTCACCGAAATCCGTCTTGGCGCCGCCGAGCCGGAGCCCCGCGTCGAGAAAACCTTCGGGGTCCCTGCCGAAGCGCCGCTCCAAGGGCTCCGTGAAGAGAGCATGGTGACCTTTAAAGAAAAAACTTCCACCCCGAAGCTCGGCACCGGTTACCATCCGTCCGGAGAGGGCAAGTGATTGGGCCCGGAGGAGATAGGTGACCAGGACGAGATAGAATTGAAATGAGAGTTCCTCCTCCCGACGAGAGTCCTGGCGCTCGATCAGACGCTCCGCGGGGAAAACTCCATACCTTCGGTTTAGGAACGGGACCAGGTAGCAACCCCGCTCTCGATCAAACCGCACGGAGGCACGAACGCAGATCTCGTCCGGGTCTCGCGTTGCGAGCTCCTCCCAGAGCCTCGGATCGAGCTCGCCCGGATCCTGAAATCGGCGCTGGGGTTTCTGAGTCGGATGATCCGTGTTCATTCCGGCCCGTCCATCCCCGCGTCACCCCCCACCGTTGCCTCTCCCTCGTCTTCGTCTGCACCGGGGAGAGAGGCCAGCTCCTGAGGCGCGCTCGCCAAGATATGATAAATGAGCTCCCGGGCCCTCTCTTCATCCTCTTCAGGGACGAAGAGGGCACCCCAGCCTCGCTGGGGCACGAAGAGTCCGTCGTAAGGCGTCTCTTCATAGGTCCGGAGACGAACGGGGATGCCCTCCTGCTCCAGGGCGTGGAGCAGGAGGTCCGCTTCGAAGCGATTCCCGACCGTGTGTAGCCGCACCCGGGGAGATTCCGTTGTATCACGTTCCTCGTCCATAACACTCACCGGAGAAGATGGAACACAGATTTTCACAGATTCCCACAGATCAAACCAAGACAAATTATGTAGACGTATCCAGGTTCATCGGGATCCCATTCATCAGGATGCAGAATTATGCTGTTTCACGCAGATATCTAGTTCCTTAAAATCTGTGTCGATCTGTGTTCATCTGTGTCCGATAGATTCATCGGCGTCCATCTGCGTTCATCTGCGTCCCGTCAAAAGGATGGGGCTCCGCTTCCGCATCCGGCTCGCCGCAGTCCGCGAGGATCACCATGCGCGCCGCGGTGCGAAGTCTCACCGCCTCATCCCAGTCCTTCCCCTGCGGTTGGATCGGTTCCCCGATCACCACGCGTATCAGCAGGCGCCGCGGGATCCAAGTCTTGTCTTGCAACACGGCGCGGGTCCCCATGAGGGTCACGGGCACAAGAGGCATGCCGGCTTGGGCGCTCACGACAAAGCCGCCCATGCGAAAGGAGAGAAGCCCCGGTGCCCGCCGGAAGGTCCCCTCAGGGAAGAAGGCGAGCGACTCGCCTGCACCGCCGACCGCGGCAAGCTCGCGGGTGTCGCTCACCCCTTGTCTCGCGTCGAAACGCTCCACGAACCGGGTGCCGACGCTCTCGAGAAGATGGCGCATCAGCCGCTGACCTCTAAGTTCCGCTTTGGCAGTGAAAGCGAACCCCCGCGGGATTGCAGCGACAAGGACAATCCCGTCGATGTAGCTTGCGTGGTTTGCCACAAGAACGGAGGGCCGGTCGCGGGGCAACCGCTCCAATCCCTCCACCCTGATCGGGATCGCCGCGGCCCGCAGGAGGGAGCGGGCCAGCCACCGGGCGGCTCCACGACGGACGCCGAGACCCGGCAGGAAGCTCGCGACGAAGCCGACCATCGTGACGAGCGCGAAAAGGCTCCAGACATACGCACCGTAGAGGGTACGCCCCGCGACCGCCAGCCGTTGTCTGAACCGCGCCACAGCCGTCCGCCAGGCGAGGCGAGCCACCTGCACCCAGGGTGCATGCTGCCTTGCACCCACAAGACCACGCTCGTACACCTCGCGGGTCGCGGCGCGGCGGATCTTGCCGCTCGAGGTCTTGAGGACGGTCTGGGGGGGCGCGAGCATGATCTCGTCTGCAGGACCGCCAAGGAGATTCACCGCGAGGTTGTTGATCGCCGCCCTAAGCTTCTCGCGCCTTCCCAAATCCGTCTCCCGCGTCTCGGCGACCACCACGACGCGGTCGGTCGCGCCGGCCTGATCGCGCGCCCCAAACACGGCGACACAGCCCTTGCGGATGCCGGGAATGTCCCCAACCGCCTGCTCAAGCTCGTAGGGATAGATATTGTGGCCGCCGCGGATGATCATGTCCTTGACGCGGCCGGTGAGATAGAGCTCGCCGTCGGCGAGATAGCCGAGATCGCCGGAATCCAGCCATTCGCCGTCCACAAGCTCGGCCGTGGCCTCGGGATTCCGATAATAGCCCGAGGTCGCTGACGGGCCGCGGAACTCGACGCGACCCTCAGTGCGATCCGGGAGTTCGCGGCCCTTGCCGTCGACGATGCGTATCCGGTAGCCGGGAAGGGCGCGGCCGCAGGCCACGATCTTCACCGCTCGGGGGTCCGTCGGCACCCCGGGAAGTGCCCGCCCGGTCTGGGCCAGGGCCTCGCGATCCACTAGGTCAACAAGCGCGCCCCGACGCCATGGGGGAAAGGCGAGATCAAGGGCGCACTCCGCCAGGCCGTAGACCGGTGCCATGGAGCGCGGGTCGAATCCATATTTGGCGAACCGACGGGTGAAGCGGGCAACGGTTTCCGCGCTCACCGGCTCCGCGCCGTTGCACGCCCAGCGCCACGAGGAGAGGTCGAGCCCCTCGAGATCGCGCTCGTCCACCTTGCTCGCGCACAGCTCGTAAGCGAAGTTGGGCGCAGCCGAAACGGTGCCGCGGAAGCGGTGGATCGTCCACAGCCAGCGCACCGGGCGGGAGAGGAACGCCACCGGCGACATGAGGACCAGATGAAAGGCGAAGTACAAACCCGTGAGCCAGGCGCCGATGAGGCCCATGTCGTGATAGAGGGGCAGCCACGACACGAAGGTGTCGTTGGCGTCCACGCCGGCCGCCCGCCCCATGGCGCGGATGTTGGCAAGGAGGTTCTCGTGGGTGAGGATCACACCTTTGGGGTTTCCGGTGCTGCCGGAGGTGTACTGGAGGAAGGCGATATCGCCGGCCGCGAGGGGAATCGGCTGCGGCTCGCCGTCGTCCGCCTCGAGCTCGGAAATGGCGACAATATGCCGCAGCGTCGGCGCGTCCCCTTTGAGGAGCTGAGCGAGCAGCTTCGCTTCCGGCACGGTTACGAGTACCGGTGCAAGGCAGTTGGCGATAATCCCCGCCTGCCGGCGCAGGTGATCCTCGAGCTGGGACATACGCACCGGGGGATAAATCGGCACCGGGATGCCCCCCGCGATCAGGATGCCGTAGAAGGCGACGAAGAACTCCAGACTCGTGGGCAGCATGATAGCAACGGCCTGCTGGCGTTCGAGGCCCGCACGCTGCAGGTTGGCGGCCGCACGTCGGGAGCGCCCGAGGAGTTCGCGGTAACGAAAGGCCTGCGTCTCCTCGTCGCTCGGGAGGAAGGTGATGTGCACCCGCTCCGGATGATGCGCTGCCCGCCACTCGAGGGCCTCGACGAGGGTCCTCGCCTGGTCCGGTGAGCCCTCCACGCCCACCGTCACCGCGGCGGGAGCAGGGACCTCGGGAGCGGGAGAAGGCAACGTCTCCGCCGACGCGCCGAGAACGGCCCGCAGCAAGTCGCTGAGCGTCTCAGCCTCCGCCACGACACCTTCCGCCAAGTGTACCCCGAAAGCACGTTCCATCCGGAGCATGAGCTCAACCCGGGCCAAACTATCGATGCCGAGATCTCGCTCGAGGCGAGACTCAAGCCTGACCTTCAGGCCTGGGGCCACCTCAGGCCGGGCCTGAACGAGCAACTCACGGGTCAGTGCCGTCAGACGCTCGGCTGCATCAGCTGGTCCCATTTCGGGCACCATGTCACTCCTGTCGATAGATTCGGATGCAGATTTACCCTGATTCACGTAGATATTGTATCTTACTCCCGTAGAAGTACAAAGGCTCGCTGAGACTTCAGCGCGATTCACTCTATAGCTTCCTCGCCGCGAAATCAACAGAATGCCTCCTTCTCTAGTAGCCGGTAGAAAGCGGGAGACGGCCATCAGCAGTTGAAGTATTCTGGTCATATGCGGCAAGAACTATGCAGACCGAGGGATGGAGGACCCACGACATTCCCCTGAAGTCGTCGTCACCGAAACGTCTCTTCGCCTGCCCAGCCCTTGCTCTCATCCGGGGTGTATTCGGATTCTCATAGGGCTGAGCGCAGCAGGATTACCTCCTGAATGATGACGCGCCGCAGGCGCATATTGGCTGCCTCTGAAGACAGGCGAGCAAGGGCGAAGATGCGCGCTTCTTTGCATCAACTGGGTGTCCTACTCGCTCTTTTCTCCGAATGCAAGATAGACGATGCGACCGTCGGATCGAACCTCCTTGAGCCGATGTCATTACCTATTTTTTTTGCCTTGATATCCTCAACTAAAGAAATAGTTGTTGACAAGTATATTTTTTGACAATATGGTTACAGCAAAAAAGTTTCAGAGTGATATCCCAATCATTCCAAGAAGGAGGATGGTATGGCGAAAAGTCTAACTGAGATGGCTGCCGAGATTGTGGCGGCGCAGGCATCGCACGCAGCTATGTC
>JAGFXI010000381.1 GCA_017861095.1 Deltaproteobacteria bacterium
GAAAAGGAGGTAGAGTACCTCGTCGCCGAGCGGACTAAGGCTCGAAAAGAAAAGAACTGGGTGCGGGCGGACGAGATCCGGGAGACGCTGAGCCGTATGTCGGTCACGCTGGAAGATGGGCCCGGGGGCACCAAGTGGCGCGTCAGGCCGGCGTCCTGAGGCACAAAAGGGGAAAGGAAGACTGCCGGGCGTCGGCTTGAGGTATCTTCCTAACGTTGGCCAGAGAAGGAGCTTGTTCCCTCACTGGGCACAAAGGGACACACTTTCAACGGTGAAAGGAGGTAGAAGCGGCATACGGGTGTGGGGCTGGAGAGTCGCCCCGGGGCTTTGGTCGGACAACAAGACAACCAACATGGAGGTCGAGATGAGAAGAGTTACCATTCTGACAATGATGTTCCTGTTTGTCCTCAGTCTGGCTGGACCAGCCATGGCCCAATCGGCAACCAAGGATGAATGCGTGGCGAAATGTAAAGAAGCTGCGCAGTTGGTCAATGAAAAAGGGCTTGATGCCGCAATCGCCGAGATCAACAAGAAAGACGGCAAGTTCGTCTGGAAGGACAGCTATGTCTTCCTCATGGATCTGGATGGCAAGATGCTGGCCCACCCCGTGAGCCCCGCTCTTATCGGCAAAGACCAAATGGGACTGACCGACAAGGCCGGCAAGTTGATCGTTAAGGATTTCGTTGAGGTCGCCAAGACCAAGGGCGAGGGTTGGGTGCCATACATGTGGCCCAAACCTGGTGCCGAGGCTCCTGCAAAGAAGCTCACCTACGTTTACCGGGTCACTGGAAAGAATCTCTTTACGGCTGCGGGAACGTATGAGTAGCTGAGTGCGAGTGCTGAGAAGGGCGGGACCATGCTCCCGCCCTATCTTGGCGATGTCCATACGCCTCAGCTCTTGTCACATTGTCACCCCCGCCCCGGCCCCCGCCATGACTCCTGAGACGCAACCTTTACTCGCGTGGAACCCGACATAGCTTCCGTGGCATTTTCGGCTATAATGTGGCCCGTTTTGTCGGTTCACTCGAGGTCCATGCAAGTATCACCTGCTGTGATGGCCGTCGGAATATGGAGTGTTGCATGATGAAAGATGAGGATAGGACCAAGGAGCACCTCCTTAGCGAGGTGAAGGAACTACGAGAGCATATTGCCAGACTGCAAGTGGTGGAGGCGGAGCGGAGCGCGGTGGAGGAGGCTCTCAGGGAGAGCGAGGTGAAGTTCCGCACTCAGTTTCACCTCTCTCCCCAGCCCATTGCTATCACCGAGGCGAAGACGGGTAGGTTGATCGACGTGAATGACAAGTACTGCGAGCTGACTTGCTATGAGAGGCCGGAGCTCATCGGACGAACGACCCCGGAGCTCGGCTTGTATCCCCAGGGCGACCGGGAACGGTTGGTCAGGGAGCTGGAGTCGTCGGGCGAGGCTCGCGGCCTGGAGATGAAGTTCAAGATCAAGGGCGGGACGATCTTGACTGTGCTCATGTTCGCCCGGGTGATTCAGATCGAGGGTGAGCCCTACATCCTCAATGTGCTCACGGACGTGACGGAGCGGAGGCGGCTTCGGGTTCAGATCGAACAGGCCCGTAAGATGGAGGCCATCGCCACTCTCGCCGCCGGTATTGCTCATGAATTCAACAATGCCCTGACGGGCATCATCGGCAACCTTGACCTGCTTGAGCTTGTACTGCCGAGCAATGATCAGGCGGGAAACTACCTGAAACCCATAAAGACTTCGGCGTTCCGGATGGCCAGGCTCACCAGCCAGCTGCTCGCATACGCCCGCGAAGGGAAGTATCAGCCCCGGACCTTTTCGTTGAGTGATTTTGTCGAGGACATCCTTCCCGTCCTTCGCCACGCAATCGATCCCGAGATTCGCCTGGAGACAGATCTGCCACACAACGTACACCCGGTGGAGGCTGATCCCACGCAGATGCAGATGGTTCTCTCCGCTGTGGTGGCCAATGCCGCGGAGGCGATCGAGGGGAAAGGGCGGATTCGCGTCAGCACGGGAAACGAGCAGATCACCGAGGAGGCTGCCAGGCAGCACCCTGATCTCACGCCTGGTGCCTACGTTCGCCTTCGCGTGGATGACGACGGAAAGGGGATGGATGAAAACACACGAGCCCGGATGTTCGAGCCTTTCTTCACCACCAAGTTCCACGGCCGAGGGCTCGGCATGGCGGCCGTTTACGGGATCATCAAGAACCACAACGGCTCGATCGAGGTGGCTTCCCAGTTGGGAAAAGGCACTGTCGTCCGGATCTACCTCCCCGCGGCAGGAGATACCGAGAGAGCGGAGGGAAGTGAACGGCGGGTGCGCTGATCCGCCCTCCGGTCTTGTGGGGATATCGGGTGGGCACCGCCCACCGCACACGTTCACGTTCTCGCCCTGTGGGAGCGGCTTCTCCCTCGACAGGCTCCTCGCGACAAGCTCCCCGCGACAGGCCCGGGACAGGCGGGAGCCTGAGCTCCATCGAGCGGGCAACCGCTACTGAATGGCGACAACGGGGTTCGAACCATGAAGGATGAATCGAAGAAACGAGAGCATCGCTTGTCGGAAGAGGTCAATGTGAATGAGCGCCAGAGCCACCTCGAGACAGCGGCCAACAACCTCGGACCGGGGCAACTGGAAGACGAGCGACGGTGTGGAACGCTCCTCGGCGATGCTCTCGATGGCTCTCCGGTCGGCATCATAATTCTCGACAACCAATTCCGGGTGACGTGGGTGAACCAAGCAATCGAGCGCTTTTTCGGCTTGCGACGGGAGGATCTCGTCGGCCGGGATACGCGGCTGCTCCTAGCTGATCGGATCAAGCCCATCTTGGACGCCCCCGAGCTCTTTGCTGAACGGGTGCTTGCCGCCTACAGAGAGAATTCCTGCGTCGAGAACTTCGACTGCCGCGTCCTAGCCGAGGGCGAGAGGGAGGAACGCTGGCTCGAGTACTGGAGCCGGCCGATCCGAGGCGG
>JAGFXI010000382.1 GCA_017861095.1 Deltaproteobacteria bacterium
AACTTGGAGGAGAGGACCACCGTGTCTCCCTTCTTGATCCGGAGTTGGCGGTGATCATCCATGGCCATGCGGGTGAGGGCGGAGAGGGGCTCCCCCTGGCTCCCGGTGGTGAGCATGAGCACCCTCTCGTCCGGAACCTTCTGGAGATCCTGAAGGTTGATCTCCAGATCTTCGGGAAACCTCAGGTGGCCGAGGTCTCTTGCGATCCGCACGTTGGCGAGCATGGACTTCCCGTTCAGAAGGACCTTCCGACCGAACTGGTAAGCCAGGTCCACGACCTGCTGAATCCGGTGGATGTTGGAGGCGAATACGGAGACGATCACCCGCCCCTTGCAGTTCTGGATGATCTGCCGCAGGGTTTCGCCGATCTGCCGCTCCGATAGGGTATAGCCCTCCCGCTCCACGTTGGTGGAGTCCGAAAGGAGGGCGAGCACCCCGCCCTCGCCGTAAGAGGAGAAACGGCCCAGATCGGTGCGCTCGCCGTCAACTGGGGTGTTGTCGATCTTGAAGTCGCCCGAGTGGATGATGACTCCGAGGGGCGTCTTGATGGCAAGGCCGAGGCCGTCGGCAACGCTGTGGCAGACCCGGATGCACTCGACCTCGAAGGGGCCGATGGGAAGAACCTGGCGCGGGGTCACGATGCGGCAGTCCAGCCGCTGCTCCAGGTTGAACTCCTTGAGCTTCTCGGCGAGGAGGGCGAGAGTGAGTCGGGTGCCGTAGATGGGCACGTTGAGCTCGGCGGCGATGAAGGGGAGAGCCCCGATGTGGTCCTCGTGGCCGTGGGTGAGGATGACGGCGGCCACATTGGCGGCGCGGGCGCGCAGATAGGAGATATCCGGGATGACGACATCGATGCCCAGCATGTAGTCTTCGGGAAACATGAGCCCCGCGTCCACGACCAGGATGGTGTCGCCATACTCGAAGAGCATCATGTTCAGGCCGATTTCTCCGAGCCCGCCGAGGGGGATGATCTTCACTGTCTGCCGGGCGTCTTTGGCCACCGTCATTGGCTTTTCCTGGGTCTGGGAGGGGTCTCCGCCTCCCCACGCTCCTCGGGCGGCAGGTGCTGCTCCATGATCCTTCGGACCTCCGCGATGAGCCGGTCCTTGTCGGGCGGGGAAAGGTTGTCGGTTGGTACTGGCGCACTGAAGTGGACGCGAATCGTACCGCGGTGCACCCGGAAGCTCCTCTTAGCGAGCACTCGAAAGCTGCCGCTGATGCTCACTGGAACCACCGGCTGTCTCGATTTGATGGCGAGAAAGAACCCTCCTTTCTTGAAGGTCTTGAGCTTGCCGTCGAGGCTGCGCGTGCCCTCGGGAAAAATGACGATCGAGGTGCCCTCGCGGACTCTGGCCGCCGCCTGATCGATACTGGCAAAGGCGGCTCTTCGGTCCGTCCGATTGATAGGGATGTACCCGGCGCCCTTCATGGCGGGGCCGAGGAGGGGGATCTGAAAGAGCTCCTCCTTGGCGAGCCAACTGAAGGGCACGGGAACGGCGGCAAGGAGGGCGAAGATGTCGAACTGGCTCTGGTGATTGGCGGCGAAGATGTAAGGGCGCCGCGGGTTAAGATGCTCCCGGCCCTCAACCTCCAGCCGGACTCCGCCGATAAAGAGGAGCATTCGGGCCCAGAGCCTAGCGATCTTCTGGGGGCTCGCGCTGCTTCGAGTGATCAGGGCGGAGACGATTGCCGCAGCACTCATGATGATCGTGAGGAGAACTGCGCCACCATAAAATAGGATAGAATGAAGCATTCGACGTCCGAAACCAAGCGAGGTGTGGTCGGTATAGTAAATGGTCGAGGTATGTTCGTCAAGCTCGGCCGGCGCAGTTCTCCGCTTGATTTGGCGCGGGAGACCTGGTAGGGTTACGGCCGGTACGAATATGAGATACTATCCTGTCTTTCTCAAGGTTGAGGGCCGCCCTGTGCTGGTTGTGGGCGGCGGTGAAGTGGGCGCGAGGAAGGTGGAGACCCTTCTCCGCTCCGGCGCCCGGGTCGGTGTGGTCTCGCCCGAGCTTTCCCCCTGGCTGGAAGAGAGGGTTCGGGAAGGAACCGTGGAACTCGTCGGCGGGCACTACGACGAGACCCAGCTTCTGGGCCGGTTCCTCGTCATTGCCGCCACCGATGACGGGGACCTGAACAGCAGGATCGCAAGCGACGCCGAGCGGCGAAACCTCCTGTGCAACGTGGTCGATGTCCCGCGGGAGGGGAACTTCATCGTCCCGGCCTTAGTCCGGCGCGGAGCACTCACGCTCGCCATTTCCACCGACGGCCAGAGTCCGGCGCTGGCGCGGCGGATTCGCGAGGAGCTGGAGGAACGCTACGGCGAGGAGTACGGTGATCTGCTCCACCTCCTACGAGCGGTGCGGGCGCGGCTGCTGAGCACGAGCAAGGATTCGCAGGCGAACAAGGGGCGGTTCGAGCAACTGGTCCACTCCCCCCTGCTGGACCTGGTGCGACGCAGGGATCGCGAGGGAGTCGAGCGCATGCTCCGGGAGGTCCTGGGAGAGGGGTACTCCCTGGAGGATCTGGAGATATCCTGGTGAACGAATCGGCCCTCCTTTTCTGGGTGCTGACGATCCTTCTCTACGGGGTGGGGACGGTAGGCTACCTCATCTACATTATCCGCCCCGATACCCCTATTCACCGGGTCGCCTCCCTGTTCCTCCTCGGCGGGTTCGTGAGCCACACCCTGGAGCTCCTTCTCCTCATCCTTCGCATCCACTACGCGCCGGTTACCACCATGCAGCAGGCCCTCTCCTTCTTTGTCTGGGCCATCGTCGGGAGCTACCTTGCCTTTCAGCTCAAGTTCAACATTCGTATTCTGGGGACCTTTGTTTCGCCCCTTGCCGTGATCTTCATGCTCCTGTCGACGACGATTCCGGCTCACCTCGTCCCGGCGAGCAGGTTGTTCAAGAGTTTCTGGCTGAACCTCCATGTGGGGACCATGTTCCTTGGCAACGC
>JAGFXI010000383.1 GCA_017861095.1 Deltaproteobacteria bacterium
CCTGCTCTCCCTCGGCCGGATGACCCTCACCCACGAGATGAGCCGGCTAGTGCTTCTCGAGCAGCTCTACCGCGCTCGCACCATCCTCCGGGGTGAGAAATACCATAAGTAGCCTTCCGCACCAGCGCGGTAACTCTAGGCACTTTATATCAGTGCAGGGATTTTAGGCACTTCGATTCAGATAGTGTCCCCGGATGCGCCTTGCTTCGGAGAGATTCCCGCCTTCGGCACCGTGCTCCTGCTAAACCGCCACCACGCTCGTGACCTCGGGGACCTGCTGCTTAATGATGCGCTCGACGCCGGCCTTCAGGGTCATCTGCGACATGGGGCAACCCCGGCAGGCTCCGGTCAGACGAACCTTGACCAACCCGTTTTCCGCCACATCCACGAGCTCTACGTCGCCACCGTCTCGTTGAAGTGCAGGCCGAATCTTGGCCAGTGCTTGCTCAACCTTTTCCTTCATCTGGAATCCTCCCCCAGTCTTGTCATGCTCTCTTCGTTTTCTTCGCAGGTTAAAACCTACGGGGCCGGGAAAGCGTCTCTCGGCACGAACTCTCTTCTGCAAACACGGGGTCACTATAACCACCGCCCCGGAAGAATGCAACCGCATGGAGCCCTGTATCTGTCACGTTCGACCAAGTTCGGGTGCAGTGAAGAGAAAGTTGCGGGGCCTGAAGGCTCGTCCGTTGTTAGTTGTCCGTGGTCCATGGCGTAGGGCATGGAAGATAGGGCATGGGGAGACAGTAGGCAGGAGGCGGTGGGCAGTGAGCAGAGACGCAAGGTACAAGGCGTAAGGCGTACGGCATAGAGCTGACCAGTGAAAGCTGATCCCTGGTCCTTGATCGTTATTCGTTATACGAAAAAATCTGTGTGCATTTTTACAAATCCGTGTCCCATTCAAACAAAAGAGACAGCTGCCAAGATTTGCGTAAATCTGCTTCCCATTGAAATGGGAGGGGAGAAGACGTCGGGAGGCCGGAGCACGCGGAGGCCAAAGGAGTCGAGTCAGTCACCTTACAACGGGTTCCCGCTCGTAAGTGAAGACTGTCGGGTTGAAAATTTCCATCTCCGACTCGAGTCCTGCCTGGACGGCGTGGAGGTGGAGCCACTTGTCCCGGCACCTGATGCCGCAAAAGAGGGACAGACAGTCGTCCTTCATCAGGGTCACCGGTTGCTCGTCCCCCATGGCCTTTCTGCAATGAGCACAGCTCGGTATCATCGCTCCAACCGCTCGTCCCGGCCGGGATGGCCGGTCTCATGTTTCTGGTAGCCGAGCGCCTGGCTACCCTTTTCGATTACGCGTTGTGGTCCAAGTTTCGCCCGTCGGCAAAGGGCCCTTCCACGTCACGGAGATCGATCTCAGGAGGCTCCTCATCTCCCAGGAGAAGGAAGACGATCACAAAAGCCATGATGACGCCTAACAACACAATGGCCACCACAAAGAGATATCCGAGAACGGTGACCATGGGGCGCCTCCACCTTGTGTGGCAGGAAACGTATCCTCGCCCGCTAAGGAAAGCGAAAATCATGCCAACCCAGCAGAACTATCGGTGTTTCTGTGCCGACCCCGGCTTGCTATGGAGGGGAGAAAGTTGGCGGTGCCCCTTGCCGAAGGGCCGCGGCGGGTCGAGGAAGGCGCGGGAAGCCTTAACCCCTCGACGGATGGATCTGCGGGATGGGACAGGGCCGCCGACGAGAAAAACTGCTTCGCCCCCGCCGCGGAAGGTCCCTCAGGTGTCGAAAAGAGGGCATAGAGGAAGGTAAGATAATTCACAGGGTGTGGAAAAGATGTTCCTAGCCCGGTTGCTTGCTTAGAGCGATAGCCGGTCCTTGCGCGTTACGCCTTAGCGCCCTCTGGCGCTGCCTTTCCCGCTTTTATCGCCTTTTTCCCGCCTGTCTAGCTCGTCCCGCGTATCTCACGGGCGAGGCGTCCTTCCCACTCCCACGCCGTCTTAATGATGAACTCTAAGTTGTCGTACCTGGGCCGCCAGCCCAGCTCCCGCTTCGCCCTGGTGCTGTCCGCAACCAGGCTGGGCGGGTCGCCCTCTCTCCTTCCGGTCTCCTCGACGGGAAAATCGATCCCCGTCACCTTCCTCGCCGCCTCAACTACCTCAAGCACCGAGTAGCCGTGACCGTAGCCCAGGTTGAAGATCTCGCTGAGGTCTTGCTCACCCAGGTATTCCAACGCCAGGATGTGAGCCTCGGCGAGATCGTTCACGTGGATGTAGTCCCGGATGCAGGTCCCGTCCGGGGTAGGGTAGTCGGTCCCGTAGATCTGCAGTCTAGGGAACTCACCCTTGGCGGTCTTTACCGCCCTAGTGATGAGGTGGGTCGCATCCTTGTAGGCCTGGCCGATTTTCCCGGCCGGGTCTGCCCCGGCCACGTTGAAGTAGCGGAGTGAGACGTACCGGAAGCGGGAATCGGCAAAGGAGAGATCCTTGAGGACCATCTCGGTCATCATCTTCGAGGTGCCGTAGGGGTTGATGGGGTTCAGGTGACTCTCCTCGGTGATGGGAATCCCCCTCGCGAGCCCATACACTGCGGCCGTCGAGGAGAAGACGAACCTGTGCACCCCGTGTTCCCGCATCGCCCGCAAGAGGTTGTAGGTGTTCACGGTGTTGTTGCCGTAGTACTTCAAGGGGTCGCGGACACTCTCCGGGACGACGATCGCCGCGGCAAAGTGCATGACCGCCCCGGGCTTGAAGGTCCGGAGAACCCGGCCCAGACCGTCCGCATCACCGAGGTCTGCGACGACAAGGTCGCCGTGAAGCACCGCCCATCTGTTCCCCGTGGAAAGGTTGTCGTACGTCAGGACTTCACATCCCTTCTCGCCGAGCATCTTCACCACATGACTGCCGATGTATCCCGCCCCGCCGGTGACAAGTATCCGCATGATCGACTCCGTGTCAGGTTATCCGTTATTCCTTGCTCGCTGGTGAT
>JAGFXI010000384.1 GCA_017861095.1 Deltaproteobacteria bacterium
TCCCCGCGGCGGTAGTTCCCGGCCTCACGTCGTACCCGACGCGCTCCAGAATCTGGAGCACTCCCGAGTCTCCGGTACGAAGGAGGCCGTCGGCCAGATCGGTGCTCACCCAGACAAACCCCAAAAAGGCCACGGCGAGCACCAGGGTCATGGTGGTGATGAGGGACCGAAAGAATCGGACCCGCAGGCTCTTCACGCTGATCTCGAGGGACTTCCGGAAGGGGAGGACAACCTGCCGGGCAATATCAGGCCCCTTTATCGGCGACGGTTGGCCGGACACAGTCTGAATCTCTTCACGCACGGGATTGGCGATCCTCCGCTGGGTGAGATGGGAAGAATACCATAGAGTGGCGACGCGGGAAACAGTGCCGACCTCAGCCAACCAGGTTTCCCAGGTGGACCAGTCGGGCGCCACGCCATCGGGTCAGACCCTGGAGCAGCAGGTCCAGAAAGGCAAAGGCCGCCTCGTTCATCCGCTGATGGTGGAGCATGATCCCACACAGGGGCCGGCTGAGGCCCTCGCTGAGCTCCTTGAGCAGGGCTAGCCGGCCCGCCTCGCCCTTCGCCTCTTTGCGGGTATGGAGATCTACGGTCACCGGGTAGTCCGGGACTCCCGGGGGGGCCGCCGGCCGAGCCCCGAGGCTTCTGGAAAGGGCCTTGAAACCCAGGTCCCGGAGGGCCGTCAAAGTCTCTTCGTCGCACCGGTTCCAGGGCGGTACGAAGATGGGGAGGAGCTCTTCACCCAGAAAGGAGCTCAGGCGTTCGAACCCGTGAAGGAGATCCCTCCGCTTCGCACCGAACGATCTCGCCGGACCGAACTCCTCCTTTTTTCCCTGGGGCGCATGATTGCGATGGCGCCAGCCATGCTGCGCCCAGCCCCAGAGGACGGGATCCCTTCCCGAAATCTCCAGGAGCGTTCGCCAGCGCCTCGCCGTGAGCCAGGCGGGTACAACGGCAAAGGTCAGTGGCACCCGATGCCGGCGGAACAGGTCAACAAGCCTGGCGAACTGATAGCCGGGAACAGCCACATCGTCGGTCCGGAAAAAGATGGTGCACCCACTCCCATACGAACCAATGGGCTCCAGGCAGCGCCTCAGCTCATCTCCCATCGCCGCCGGCGGGTTCAACCAGAGAGGTGATATCTTCCCCCGGGTGGTCACGCCGACCTCCCTTCCCCGGACCATGCCTCGAGCCAGCGGACGGTCTCGACAGCTCCGTCCAGGTCGACCAGGGTGCGGCGACCACCTCTTCCGGACGCCATGGTCTCGTCCATGAGCACCGCCAAGCGACCAGGCTCGAGGTCCCCATCGTTCAGTACCCTGAGGGCGCCCAGAGCGGCGAGCCGCTCCGCTCGCAGCCGCTGTTCCTGATTCTGAGCAAAGGGCCAGACCAGCGCCGGGACCTCCGCCGCCAAAAGGTTCATGCAGGTGTTGTAGCCTGCCATGCTGATGGAGAGATCGGCGGCGGCAAGGAACGAGAGGAACTCTCCGGTGAACCTCTCCACCTTCGCTCCCGGCAGAGACGTGCCCCGTGCCGCCAGTGAGGCGGCGTCCCATTCCGCCATGTAGGGGCCGGTGAAGAGATAAAGGGCCAGGTGCCGCCGTCGGGCCATGAGACCATAGGCGTCAAGTACCGCCTGGAGGAGGGGCGCCCCCACCCTCCCTCCCCCGGCGCTCGCCACCACGAGACGGTCACCGCTCCCGAGGCCCAACCTTCGCCGCAGCCGCTCCCGGGAGCCTTCCGGGGGCCGCGGCGTGACAAACCCGGTGTAGGCGAGGGGTATCTCGACTTCCGCCCTCCGGCGAAAGGTCTCTTCGAGAGAAACCACGCTCGGATCGGCATGGACGAGGAGGGCGTGGAAGTACCGGTTGAGGAGATCCAACACCCGACCCTCGTAGGTCTCCCGGTCCTTCTTCTCCACGAGAATGTCACGGAGGCTGCAGACGACGCGAGTACCTCCGAGATCGCCCCTCCGAATCCCCTCCAGTACCGGCAAGAGCTCGAACCCGAACCGCCGGCGCCCAAAGGGGTAGAGCTCCACCACAAAGAGATCCACCGAACTCCTCGCGAATAGTGCAAAAAGAAGGTTTCGCCGTTCCTCCTGCACCTCCTCGAGGGACTGCCCGCTCTCTGCGGGAAAAAGGGCGGTAAACTCGGCATCCATTTCCAAGGGGGGAAGGCGATACTCGGTCACGTGCTCCGGCATAGCCACATCCACCCTCGGCCCGCCAGTGATCAGGACGAGCCGGTGGCGATGAAAGGCTCGGGCTAGCTCCAGACTGCGGAAGAAGTGGCCGATGCCGAGGACATGTTGACAGTAAAAGACCACGTTCATGTCAGATCAACTCGTTGAGCCGGTGCAGACGGAGGCCATCCGCGCCGCAGCACACCCAGTGGAGTCTATGGAGCTCGAGCAGGGGCGGCTCATCGGGCATAAAGGCGCGGTGGGAGAGCCGATAGAGGAGACACTTGATCACGCCCTCGTGGGTCACCACCAGAATCCGTTTCCCCGGCCAGCGTCCGGCGAGCTCCATCAGTGCCTCTCTGGCTCGTTCCAGAACCTCCAGCCGGCTTTCGCCGCCCGCAGGGCGAAACCTCCAGCCCCGCTGCTCCTGAGCGTGGAGCTCCGCAGCATCAACTTCCCTGAGGCACATACCGCTCCAGAGGCCCCAGTCCTGCTCCCGCAGCCTGGGCTCTATCGAGCAGGGGACCCCCAGACCACGGTTCATCAGGGCGGCGGTCCGCTTCGCCCTGCCGAGATCACTGGCAACCAGGTGATCCCAGCGATGCCGTTTCAGGGTCTCCCCCCAGCGCGCCGCCTGCTCGTAGCCGTGAGCCGTGAGCGGCGCATCCTTCCTCCCGTGAACCCGTTTCTCCTGTGTCCAAGCGGTCTCGGCGTGACGCATCAGTGCAAAGTGCGTAACCGGCCGTTCACTCCTCAGGGTGAGTGTACGGAAGTGCGCCTCGACAACGCGGTAGTTGTGGTCCAGGTCATGTCGCCGGCGCACATAGTCACTCGCCTCCCGTCCCATCGTTCTCCTCAGGTTCGCGTCGCCAAGGAGTCGGGAGATCGCAGCGCCGAAGGCAGCGCAGTCAAAAGGCCGTACCAGGTAGCCACTCGTGCCGTCGGCGACCACCTCGGGCACCCCACCTTCGGCAAAGGCAACGACCGGCAACCCGCACGATTGCGCCTCCAGGTAGACCATACCCAGGGAC
>JAGFXI010000385.1 GCA_017861095.1 Deltaproteobacteria bacterium
AACGATCCGCGACTGCTTGCCGTCGAGCGTGGTGGAGGGAAGGACCATGATGCTCATGCCTCCCTTCGAGAGGAGAGCGCCACGGATGAAGTCCACCGCGCCGCCGACGCCGCTGTAGATGGTGTGGCCCATGGAGTCAGAGCACACCTGACCGCTCAGGTCCACCTCGAGGGCTGAGTTGATGCACACCATCTTGTCGTTCTTGCTGATGACAAAGAAATCGTTGCTGTACTCGATAGGGTGGAATTCCACCATGGGGTTATTGTGGATGAAGTCGAAGAGTTTTCTCGAGCCCAGGCAGAAACTGGCAACGATCTTCTTCGGGTGCAGGGTCTTCCTGCTGTTGTTGACGGCACCCTTGTCCACGAGATGCAGGTAGGCATCGGTGAGCATGTCGGTGTGGACGCCCAGGTCGCGCTTGTCTTCAAGGGCATACAGGGCTGCGTTCGACAGGCTTCCCACCCCGGCCCGAATGGTGGCGCCGTCCTCGACGAGCTTGGCCACATGGCGGCCGATCTGGTGGGCCACCTCGTTCATGAGCGGCGGCGGCATCTCGAGGAGCTCTTCCGTGTGCTCCACGATGGCGTTGATTTCGCTCACGTGAATGTACGCATCACCCAGCACGCGGGGCATGCGGGGGTTGACCTGAGCGATGACCGTGCTGGCGCTCTCAGCGGCGGCCTTGACGACGTCTACCGCGACGCCGTAGGAGCAGAAGCCGTGCTGGTCGGGAGGCGATACCTGAATAAGGGCCACATCGATGGGGATTTGGCGGGTGCGGAAAAGGGACGGTACGTCGTAGAGGAAAATGGGGGTATAGTCCGCTCGGCCTTCGGCGATGGCCTGGCGCGATCCGGAGGCGACGAAGAAGGACTTGAGCCGGCACTTGTCCCGAAAGGTGTCGTCGGTGTAGGAAGCCTTGCCCAATGAGAGGAGGTGGAGGATCTCTAGATCCGCGAGCTGCACCGCCACGCCCTCGAGGGCACGGACTAGGTGCTGCGGCTCGCCGCAACCGGAACCGATGAACACCCGATTGCCGCGGCGAATGAGCCGGATGGCCCGCTGGGCGGTCATGTTTTTCTTCTGGTAGTCGGTTCGCCAGGAGATCAACCGCGAAACGGAACCGTGAGGCGCCTTCGCCGTGGCACCTGGCTTCGTGCTCTTCGTGCTCATTGCCTTATTCCTTATAGCGCCCATTGACATCTACGTGGGCTACCGATAATGCTATGCCCAACGCGAGGGTGTGTCAAGCAAACGGCAGGCCCCTGCTGGCTGCCGTCAGGCCGATCAGATCACTGTTCCTTTGTCGGCTTGGTGCTTCGATTCGCAAATACGGCCACGTATCCTCAACCGATCCAGCGCTCACTCCATTCGGCCCGAGCTCATGGCCGAGGGCAGCACCAACTCCTGAGGAAATAAATTTGTGAGCGAATTTATGAATCGATGGACTTGGGCAGGAGAAACCACAGGATCAGGGCGGCGACGATCATGGTGAGGCAAAGGATCTGGCCCATGGAGAGGAAGCCCAAGAGCAGGCCGAGTTGGGGGTCCGGCTCCCGCACGTACTCGACCAGAAAACGGAAGGCGCCGTAACCGCCAAGGAAGACGCAAACCAGGGCTCCGGGCCGAAAGTTCTTGTCCTTGAGCTTCCAGAGGATGAGGAAGAGCACGAGCCCTTCGAGGGCCGCCTCGTAGAGCTGGGAGGGGTGTCTCGGGACGCCGCCGCCGTCCGGGAAGATCATGGCCCACGGGACGTTACTGGGACGACCGAAAAGCTCGCCGTTGATGAAGTTTCCTAGGCGCCCGAGGCCGATACCCACGGGCGCGCTCACGATGATCGTGTCCGCGACCTCTAGGATGGGGAGGCCGTGACGCCGGCAGAAGATGACGCCTCCGAGGATCGCGCCGATGAGGCCGCCATGGAACGACATCCCCCCATGCCAGATGGCGATGATCTCCAGGGGACGCTCCAGGTAATACTGATAGTTGGGAAACTGGTAAAAGAGGAGGTAGCCTAGGCGGGCGCCGAGAATGAGGCCGAGGGCTAGATAGAAGATGAGGTCCTGAAGAGAGCCGCCCTTAAGTCCCAGCCGCCGGGCCCGCTCTTGCCTGCTCGTGAGGAAATAAGCGGCGAGGAATCCGAGGACGTACATGAGCCCGTACCAGCGGAGCTTCAGCGGGCCGACCTCTATTATGTTCGGGTTGATACGGGGGAAGGGAATCATTGCCCGGCGTTCTCCCGACTCCTGCTGAATGGGTGCTTTCCGCACCGAGGGGCAGCGAAGCGACCAGGTACGAGTATCACAGGGAGAGCAAGGGCGTCAACCGGCCGGGTCGGGAATCGGTTGCGGGGCGAATGAGGGGGTGACGTATGCCAGTGGTGATCTCTGTCGTCGGTACATCGAAAGCGGGTAAGACAACCTTCCTGGAGAAGCTCATTCCCGAGTTGCGACGGCGCCGCTATCGGATCGGCACCATCAAGCACGACGTGCACGACTCTTTTGCCTTGGACCAGGAAGGCAAAGACACCTGGAGGCACAGGCAGGCAGGGGCCCAGACCGTGGCCATCAGCTCTCCCTCCCGCATCGGCCTCACCAAGGAGGTGGAGGAGGAGCTGAGCCTGGATGCCCTCGTTGCCCTCTATTTTCAGGACGAGGACCTGGTGTTCACCGAGGGCTACAAGGGTGGGAACAAGCCGAAGATAGAGATCTGCCGGAAGGAGCGGCAGACGCAGGCGATGTGCAGCGAGAAGGATGGGTTGGTGGCGGTGGTGAGCGACTTTCCCACGGGTGGGGGGGTACCGTGCTTTCCCCTGGAGGATGTGGACCGTGTCGCCGACTTCATCGAGGAGCGGTTTCTCGAGGGCCGCTCGGAACCCAGGCTCGTGGTCCGGCTCGACGGAAAGAAGCTTCCCATGAAATCCTTTGTGAAGGACCGACGGAAAGAAGCTTCCCATGAAATCCTTTGTGAAGGACTTTGTCATGGGCGGCATCCTGGGGATGATCTCCACCCTGCGAGGCTACGGTGAGCCATCCCGGGTGGACATCACCATCAGGATCAAGCGGTAGCGCCGGTGAGATGTGCTCCGCCTGCGCGCCCTGTTGGGTGACCCGGGCGGAGCAGGGAGGTCTGCTCTGCAAAGGCGTCACGCCAGGGCGTGATCGCGCCATTGATAATGGAGAGGGAGGCCGGGTCTTTGGGCGGGGATGAGGTGGAAAGCCCGGGAGTTTTTCTCTGACCAAACGAAGGTAGTGGCTCCGGATGCGCTTTGCGCCGCAGACCGTCCCTGCTCCCGGCGCCAGCCGGCTTTGCGACATATGAGAAGAACCTTTTGGCAACGTGAGAGCGTCTGGTGACGATATGGTCGGCACGATTCTCGCGGGGGGAAAGAGCCGCCGGTTCGGGCGAAACAAGTCGCTAGAGTTCTTCCAGGGAGAGCGGCTCATCGAGCGGCAGGTGCGGACCCTCCGCTCGCTCTTTCCCGAGGTGATGATCGTCACCAATACACCGGAGCTCTATCTAGACCTGGACGTGACCATCGTTCAAGATATCATCCCTGGTCTGGGCCCTCTCGGCGCGATTTACACGGGGCTCCTCTTCGCCCGGGGGGGGAGCATTTTTGTCACCGCCGTTGACATGCCCTTCATCCAGCCGGAGGTGATTCGTCGCATGATGGAACTGTTGCCCGGACATGACGTGATTGTCCCCCGTTTGGGGGATTATTTGGAACCGCTCCACGGCATGTACTCGCCGCGATGCCTGGCATCCGTCAAGCGAATGTTGGACCGGGACGAGCTCCAGGTCGTCCGCTTCTTCCCGTCGGTAAAGATGGCTTACCTCGATGAGGAGGAGATCCGGCGGCTTGACCCCAAGGGATTGTCGTTCTTCAATATCAACACGCCCGAGGATATGGCGAAGGCCATAGAGATCTTGGGGACTGGGAGAGGGTAGACGGCTGTAAGGTGGCATTGCCCACCAAGACAGAATTCCGTACCTTTCGCTGTGAAAGTGTGGGAACAGGGTTGATGGATGGTGCGCAAGGAACGAATCGGCCTCGAAGAGGCCCAGCGCCTTATTCTCGGCGTGGTGGAAGCCCTCGATAGCGAGGTGGTCCAGCTCGCGGCAGGTTGCGGGAGGGTCCTCGCCGAGGAGGTGCGCGCCCGCCGCGACTATCCGCCCTTCCCCCGGTCGGCCATGGATGGGTACGCGGTGCGGAGTGAAGATCTCG
>JAGFXI010000074.1 GCA_017861095.1 Deltaproteobacteria bacterium
GATCGGGGTACCCCCCACGGCGAGGGCGGCGGAGATGGGCTGGTAGGCGGGATAGCGAAAGTGCTGGAGCTCGGCCGTAAGGCCTGCTTCCCCGAGACTTCGAACGATGTAGTCCCGGGTGTTGTCGTTCCCCTCCGACCCCATCCAGCGGGTGCCGAAGGCACAGATCTCCTCGATGGTTGCGAGAATTGATGTGCCGGAAATTGCGTTCATGATACCCCTCACCCTTCAAATCAGCCAGCTTCGCACAATCTCTCCGAGCTTTCCCTCGAAGGCCTCCCGTGAGCCGTTGACCTGAACCTTTCCGAGATCGAGGACGTAGACGTAATCGGCGATCTTCATGGCGGAGCGTACGTCCTGGTCGACGAGGAGGATCGTCCGGCCCTCCTCTTTCAATGCCTGCAACTCCGAGTATATCGTTTGGGCCACGAGGGGAGAAAGCCCTACTGTGGGCTCGTCGACAAGGAGGAGCGAAGGGTTGGAGAGGAGCGACTTGGCAATATCCAGAATCCGCTGGAGCCCGCCGGAGAGGGTACCGGCAAGGAGCCGGCTCTTTCCCGTGAGGGCCGGGAACCGCTCCAGGGCCCAGGCGATCCGTTCCCGGACCCGCTTCCGGTCGTTCTTGAAGATCCAGCAGCCGAGCTCGAGGTTTTCGGTCACGGTCATCTGGGGGAAGACGGCACGGTCCTGGGGGATGTAGGAGATGCCCCGCTGGATGATCTCGTCGAGCTCGATCCCGGTGATCTCCTGCTGATCCAGGGTAACCTTGCCTTTGCTCGGCTTGAGGATGCCGGCAATGGATTTCAGCAAGGTGGATTTCCCGGACCCGTTCGGGCCGATGACAATGGTGATCTCTCCCTCTTCGACCCCGAGGTCCAGACCCTTCAGGATGAAGAGGTCGCGCTGGTAGGCGGCGTGGAGATCCTTGACCTCAAGCCTCGTCATAGCTTCCACCCAGGTAGGCGTTGATCACCCGCTCGTCGGAGCGGACCGCCTCGGGAGACCCGTCGGTGACAAGAACGCCGTGGTCCAGCACCACGAGGCGTTCACAGATCCTGAAGACCGAGGGCATCTCGTGGCTCACCAGGACAATGGTCTTCCCCTCCCGGTTCAGCCGGCAGAGGTAGTCCTCAAGCTGGCTCTTCAGCTCCGGATGGACGCCGCCGAAGGGCTCGTCCAGGAGGAGAAACCGGGGATCCGTCATCATGATCATGCCGAGCTCGAGGAGCTTTCTCTGACCTCCGGAGAGATTCTCCGCATTGGTTTTTCCGTGGTGCTCGAGCTTGATCTGCTCGAGGATCTCCCGGGAGCGGTCCTGCACCTCGTGGCGTCTGAGCCGCCCCTCGGTGAGGGCGGGGATTCTCAGGTTGTCGAGGACGGACAGGCGGTTGAACACCTTGGAGATTTGGAAGGTTCGCCCGATGCCGCGGCGGTAGATGCGGTGCGGCGGAAGATGGGAGATGGTCTCCTCTCCGAGCCGGATTGCTCCGCCGTCAGGGCGGTAGAGTCCGGTGATGCAGTTGATGAGGGTGGTCTTTCCGGAGCCGTTCGGGCCGATGAGGCCGACGAACTCTCCCCGGCGAAAGGAGACAGAAACACTCGAGAGGGCCTGAAGCCCTCCGAAGTTCTTGGTAACCTGATCAACTGTCAGCATCATCTCGGTGCTCTGCTCAGCCAACGATCCATGAATCTCTCGGCGTACAGGTATGCCCGGGGCAGGATCCCCTCAGGCGCGAACTTGAGGGTGAAGAGGACCAGGGCGCCGAAGATGGCGAGCCGCCATTCGGCAAAGATCCGCAGGTACTCGGTGAGGGTCTGGAGAAAGATCGCTCCGAGCGCCGCGCCGAGCAGGGACTCCAGGCCGCCGAAGACGCTCATGGCGAGGATCAATCCCATCTCCCCGATCCTGACCATCTGGGGGCTCACCAGTCCCACCACGTGGGCATAGTATCCGCCAGCGAGGCCGGCGAAGGCGCTGGTCACCACGAAGGCGATGAGGCGATAGGCGACGGTATCGACCCCGCGGGTTGCGGCGCCGTCTTCATCCTCCCGCATGGCGACCAGCAAGAGGCCGACGCGGGAGTGGATCAGAAAGGTCAAGACGACCAGGGTGAGCACGAAGAGGGCGAGCCCGGTGTAGTAACAAACGAGTTTGTTCCCATCGAGAATGAGGGGAACCTTCAGGCCGATCGAGCCCTGGGTGAGCTGGTACTCGGCGGTGATGAAAATCCGAAGTATCTCGGAAAAGGCCAAGGTGGTGAGGGCGAGATAGGGACCCCGCATGCGCAAGGTGAGGGCCCCGATTCCGAGGCCGACGACAGCGGCAGCCAGGGCGCCGGCGGCCATGGCGAGGGGGATGGAGAGGCCGCCATGGATCACGAGGAGCGCCGAGGTATAGGCCCCGATCCCGGCGAAGGCCGCGTGGGCGAAGGAGATTAGCCCGACCTGACCGGCGAGCATGGACCAGGATGAGGCGAGGATGGCGTAATAGAGGCCGATGATGCCCACATAGAGCCAGTAGTCTCGAAAGAAGAAGGGAAACAGGAGCGCGGCGAGCACGAGCAGAGCAGGAAAAATCCGTTTCATGCCCGCCGCTCCTTCTCGCCGAAGAGTCCCTGCGGCCGGAAGAGCAAGACGAGCACGAGAAGGAGAAGGCCGTAGGCATCCTTGTAGGCAAGAGCGCGGGATGGGTCGGGCAGCAGGATCGAGCCGAAGCTCTCGACGATGGCGAGAATGTAAGCGCCGACGATGGAGCCCTTGATGGATCCCATGCCGCCCAGCACGACGATGACGAAGGCCTTGACCGCGAAGCTCGTCCCCATCTCCGGATTGACGAGAAAGATGGGACCGAAGAGGGCGCCCGCCACTCCGGCCAGGGTGATGCCGATGCCGAAGGCGACGGCCCGCATGCGAAGCACCTTGATACCCACGATGGCGGCTGCTCCGGGGCTCTGGGCCACGGCTCGCAGGCCTTTCCCGAGATAGGTTCGGTAAAGAAAGAAGAGGAGGATCCCGATCACCAGAAAGGCGACGAGAGCCCCGGTGAGGCGATCTCCGGCGATGACGAGCTCCCCGATCCGGACGCTTCCCTTGAAGAGCGGAGCGGCCTGACGATTATAAGGGCCGAAGACGGGGAGCGCCAGGTTCTGGAGAAAGATCCCGAGGGCGAAGGTGACGAGGATGACGTATTCGTCGTAGCGCGCCATCCTGCGCTGGTAGGGAGCCCGGAGGAGGGATCTCTCCAAGAAGACGCCGAAGAGAAAGAGCACCGGGAGGCTGAGGGCGAGGGAGATGGAGAGCGGCAGCTTCAGCGTGGTGGCGAGGACGTAGTAGAGATAGCCGCCCACCATCAGGCATTCCCCATGGGAGAAATTCACCAGCTTGAGGACGCCGAAGATGAGCGAGAGCCCCAGTGCCATGAGGGCGTAGAGGGTGCCGATGACTAGGGCGTTGGCGAGCTGGGAGAGAAAGAGCATGGAGCGCTCCGGCAATCACCCCCTCACCTTCATCCTCTCCCCCACCCTCTCGGGAGGGGGAGAGGAACGGCTTGTTGGGGTGGTCAGACAACCTACGCCGGGGATTTCAGGATTGCAGGGAATCCCTCTTGGATGCCGGGCGAAAGGGTAGAAGCTTCATGCTGCCCTTGGTCGCCCCCTCCTATTTCGGCGGCCGGATATAGGCTTTCACCGTCGCATATTTCTCGGGCCAGAGGATGGCGGCCTGGGAAGGAACCTGGTTGATCTTGGTGTACTGGATGATGAAGACCGGTACATCCATCCACATGTGGTAGGCCCAGGCAGGGGTTTTCTCCTTGTTGAACTTGATGGTGCCGCGGGTACCCTCCCAGTTCACCTTGTCTTCCAAGGCGGCGACGAGGCCTTTCCCTTCCGTGGACTTGCTTGCCTTGATCGCCTCCGCGAGCACCATGACTGTGTCGTAGCCCTCCATGGCTACCGCGTCGGGCTCACGGTTCAGCTTGGCCTTGAAGGACTTGGTAAACTTGTCCGAGGTCTGGGTCTTGGGAATGCCCGGGAGACCTGCGGGGTTGGAGAGAACGTAGACGCCAGCCTCGCCGGCGGTCTCCCAGAAGCCCGGATAGAGGGTATCCATGCCGGCGCCGAGAATGGCGGTGTTCTTCGAGGGGGCGAAGCCGAGCTGGTACGCCTGCTTGATCATGAGGATCTCGCCGGCGCCGGTGAATCCGTCGACCAGAAAGTCAACGGGCGGCTGCATGTTCTTAAGCTGCATAAGCTGGGGGGTGAAGTCGGTGACGGTCCGCTCGGCAGACATGGAGGTCACCTTGATCCCGGCTGCACTCAGATTGTCCTTGAAGACCTGGATGACACCAAGGCCCCAGTCCGAGTTCTCCCCGATCACGGCAACGTGCTTGAACCCAGCATCCTTGATCCACCTGGCGGCCTTGGAATAGATGAGGGAGTTGCACACCGTGAGGCGGAACACCTCGGGATAACCCTTGGCGGTCACGGAATCCGCCCAGGCCTCGGAGATGACGATGGGGATACCGTACCGGTGGGCCACCTCGATCTCGGCGAGGGCAACGGAGCTGTGGGCCTCACCGCCAACGGCAACAACCTTGTCATGAGTGACGAGCCGCTCCATGACCGCGGTGCCCTTCTCTGGTTGACCGCTGGTATCGCCGATGACGAGCTCCACCTTCTTGCCGAGGAGCCCGCCGCCGGCGTTCAGTTCCTCAGCGGCGATCTTCGCGCCTTCCACGAGGGCCTGGCCGGTTTCGACTCCGCCCGGGGCCGAAAGGGGTGCCACAATCCCGATCTTCATCACGTTCTGGGCCTGGGTGGCAGGGGCGAGCCCGAGAATCACTACGAGCCCGAGGACGAAAAGAAGCATCTTCCGAACCATACGTACCCTCCTCTTGCGGTTAAAGGTTTCTCACATGCCATGCGCCCATCGCTCGCGGTGACGGTACGGAACCCTGTTCCGGACCGAGGATCACCGAAGAGGAATTTGCCGTTGTTGAGGTGATTTTCTTGGTGGGCGATGCCCACCCTACACTGCTTCCGTTCACCGCGCTCCGAGGGTGAGACTCACGAATTATAACCAACGGACCTCAGTCAGCGAAACGATCATGCCGGGCGTTGTAGAGTGAGATTCTAAGATTGCAGGAACCCCCGTCGGCGACCCGTCTTGTCCGTTGCGGGAGAGGGCACGAGACCGCTTACCAGGCGAGCAGGGTCGAGGCCCAGGTGAAGCCGGAGCCGAAGGCGGTGAGGAGCACGAGGTCGTTCTCCTTGAGCTTCCCCTGCCTGATCGCCTCGCACATGCAGATGGGGATCGTCGCGGCTGTTGTGTTTCCGGTCCACTGGATGGTGCTCACCATCTTCTCTTCGGGAATGCGGAGATAGGAAGCGACCATCTGGTTGATACGCATATTCGCCTGATGAGGGAGGAAGAGGGCCACCTCGGCAATCTTCCTTCTCGCCCTGGCGAGGACCTCGTGGCTCACCTCCACCATGCGGGTAACCGCATGCTTGAAGACCACGCGGCCGTTCATCATCGGGTAGTGTCTGCCCTGGTCGAGGGCTTCGTGGCTGATCCGAGGGTTCATAGCGCTCGCCGGAGATTCGAGCCAGAGCTCTCGGGCGTGCTTGCCTTCCGAGTGGAGGGCGCTGGCCATTATCCCGGGATGGCCCTCCGGGGCAGGGCCCACCACCACGGCTCCAGCGCCGTCCCCGAAAAGGACCGTGACATCCCGGCCGTTTCGGGTGAAATCGAGACCCGTGGAGTGAACTTCGGTTCCTACGAGGAGGATGTGATCATAGAGGCCTGTCTTGATGAAGCTGTCGGCGGCGGCAAGGCCATAGATGAACCCCGAACACTGGTTGCGGACATCCATGGCCCCGATGGTCCGATCGCCGAAGAGGCGTTCCTGGAGGAAGCAGCCGTTTCCCGGGAAGGTGTAGTCGGGGCTGAGGGTGGCGTATATGATAAACTCGATATCATCCATGGTGAGCCCGGCGTTCTCCACCGCCTGTTTGCTGGCATGCACGGCCATGTCGGTGCCGGACTCGCCGTTGGAAACGTAACGGCGGGCCCTAATCCCGCTCCGCTGCTGAATCCACTCGTCGGAGGTATCAAGCTCTTTGATCGCCTCGAGGTCCCCGTTGGTGACGACCCGCTCCGGCAGATACATTCCTGCGCTGAGGATTCGTGCCTGTCGCATCCTTGCCTTCTCCCACTCCCCTGTCACCTCCGGCGCCCCGCCGGGCGGGTGACGCCCTACGTGGTGGCCGGCGTCCAACTTCGCCTGCAAGGGCAACGCCCAATACCAACAATTCGTAGCGCTTTACCATAGAGGGAAAAGGGGACTTTGGCAAGAGGGTCTTGTTTCGCCCGTTGGTCTGGAAAAGGTTCGCGCTCTCCGCTACAATAATCGCAGCTTTTACGAACTGTTGTACGGCTCGAGGGCATCGCGCTGCCACTGCTCTTGGTTTGGAGGAGCGGGAGCTCCGAAGGGAGTCGTCTTTTTCGAGCAACAGGAGAGCCCCAGAGATTGCAGGCTAGGTGGGGCGCGGGGATGGGGCGAAACGGAGACACGGCACCGCACGGGTTCTTGTTATGGCAAAGGTTGATTCGAGGCGGATAAGAGTCCTGAAGGAGGGCGCTTCAGGAACCGGGCCGGTGGTCTACTGGATGAGCCGGGACCAGCGGGTAGCGGACAACTGGGCGCTCCTCTTCGCCCAGGAACTGGCCCTGGAGCGGAAGGTGCCTCTCGCCGTGGTCTTCTGCTTGGTGCGAGGCTTTCTCGAGGCGACCATCCGCCACTACGGTTTCATGCTCAAGGGTCTGAGGGAGGTCGAGGCTCGGCTGTGCGGGCTGGGCATTCCCTTCTTCCTCGTCTCCGGCGAGCCCGGCTGCGAAGTGCCACGGTTCTTACGGGAGCACGAAGTCCGCTCCCTCGTCACGGACTTCGACCCCCTCAGGCTCAAGAGGGAGTGGAAGGGGAGGGTCGCAGATAGGGTAGGCCTTCCCATCTACGAGATTGACGGGCGAAACATCGTCCCCTGCTGGATCGCATCGGCCAAGCAGGAGTTCGGCGCCTACACATTACGGCCCAAGATTCGCCGGGCCCTGCCGGATTTTCTCACCGAGTTTCCCACCCTGCGTCGGCATCCGATCCCCTGGAAGGGATCCGTGCCTCAGACCGACTGGACTCGTATTGAGGGTTCACTTCAGGTGGACCGCGCCGTGCCCGAGGTGGAATGGCTCAAGCCTGGGGAGGGAGCCGCTAGGGAAGTGCTCCACCAGTTCCTCCATGCCAGGCTCTCCCTGTACCCGGAGCAGCGAAACGACCCGACCAAAGATGGCGTCTCCCATCTCTCCCCCTACCTCCACTTCGGCCAGATCTCGGCGCATCGGGTGGCCCTCGAGGTGCGGAAGCAGGAGCGGGTGAAGGCAGAGGCGCGTGAGGCCTTCCTGGAGGAGCTCATCGTGAGGCGGGAGCTCTCAGATAACTTCTGCTTCTACAACCCGGACTACGATCGCTTCTACGGTTTTCCTGCCTGGGCGCAGAAGACCCTCAACGAACACCGGCGCGACCGGCGGGAATACGTCTACTCGGCTAAGGAGTTCGAAGAGGGAAGAACTCACGACGATCTCTGGAACGCCGCCCAGTTCGAGATGGTGCGAACCGGCAAGATGCATGGTTACATGCGCATGTATTGGGCAAAGAAGATTGTCGAGTGGACGGAATCACCCGAAGAGGCTCTTCGGACCGCCATCCATCTCAACGACCGCTACGAGCTGGATGGGAGAGACGCGAACGGCTACGTGGGGATCGCCTGGGCCGTCGGCGGGGTTCACGACCGCGCCTGGGGTGAGCGACCGATCTTCGGAAAGATCCGCTTCATGAGTGCAGGCGGCTGCAGATCAAAGTTCAATGTGAAGGCATATATGGAAAGGAACCTT
>JAGFXI010000386.1 GCA_017861095.1 Deltaproteobacteria bacterium
CCGGGGGGTGAACACAATTTGCCTGGACCTTCCCGGCCATGGACTCACTCCTGGTCCCGGCTGTGATACCATCGCTGCTTATGCCGACTGCCTACTCCGTTTCGTGGCGACTATCGGGCTGGATCGCGCGATTCTCGCTGGGCACTCCATGGGTGGCGCAGTGGTCCTCGAGGCGACCCTCAAACAGGCAGAGCTCGTGGAGGCGCTGGTCCTGGTAGCCAGCGGCGCCCGGCTGCGGGTGAACCCCGCGCTCTTTCGGGCCTGGGAGGAGGAGGCAAACACCGCTGCCCACCGGATGGTGGAAAGCTGCTATGGGCCCGATAGCCCTGAACGTTTGCGCGCCTGGAGCCTGGAGCAGTTCGTGGGAGCAAAGCCCGAGGTTGTCCTCGATGACTGGCGAGCCTGCGACCGCTTTGATCGTATGGGGCAGCTCGGGCAGATCCATCAGCCCGCCCTCGTCGTCTGCGGCAACCTCGACCGGTTGACGCCGCCCAAATTCTCCCAGTACCTTGCCGATCACCTTCCCCACGCCACCCTTACCCTCATCGACAAGGCTGGACACATGGTGATGCTCGAGAAGGCGGGAGAGGTGAACCGGGCAATGCTCCGGTTTCTCGCCTTCCTCTGAACGGAGACCGACGCAGCTCTCTGCTCGATCATCCATTCCAATACCTGCTCAGACCTCGCCATTGCAGGCCTTGCCAGAAAGTCCCAACCCTGCTATCGTTCTTAAGAAATCTCATCTTGGCTTGATCCCTGCCCGCTGGCCGCGGGCGTGGTGTTGAAACCGGGCGGCTTAGTCGTATGGCTGGTAAAGACTACTACAAGATCCTGGGCGTCGATCGGAACGCCGCCGAAGAGCAGCTCAAGAAGGCGTACCGGAAGCTCGCCATGAAGTATCATCCCGACCGCAACAAGGGCGATAAACGGGCGGAGGAACGCTTCAAGGAGGTGAACGAGGCATATGCCGTGCTGAGCGATAAAGAGAAGCGTCGCCAGTACGATATGTTTGGCGCCGAGGGTTTCCAGCAGCGCTTCAGTCGCGAGGACATCTTCCGCAATTTCGACTTCGGTCAGGTGTTCAAGGATTTCGGATTCGGCTCCGAGGATCATTTCAGCCGTATCTTTGGCGGTCCGGGCACCGGTCGCCAGCGTGCCTTCGGCAGGGGAGGAGACGGCTTCAGCGGCCCTTTTGGCCGGACCGGGCAGCAGCCCCAGAAGGGGGTGGATCTGGTCCTTGACCTTCAGGTGAGCTTCAAAGAGGCTGTCCTCGGTGGCACTAGGACCGTGAGCTTCGCTCGGGGAGGCAGGGAAGAGCGGATCTCGGTGAACGTGCCGGGGGGGATCTCCTCGGGGAAGAAGCTGAGAGTTGCTGGCAAGGGGCAGGAGGGACCCTGGGGAGGCCCGGCCGGCGACCTGCTCATCCGAATCCAGGTTGCGCCGGATCCACTGTTCACCCGCAAGGGAAACGATCTCGAGATCAGTCGGGAGATCAGCCTCACTGAGGCGGTCTTGGGAACCCAGATCGAGGTGCCCACTCTGGACGACAAGAAGCTCAGCCTCAAGGTTCCCCCCGGCACACAGGGTCACACCCAGATGCGTCTCAGAGGCCATGGGGTCCCGCTCTCCGGCGGTGGCGGAAGAGGTGACCTGTACGTGAAGCTCATCGTCCGGCTGCCGAAATCTCTCACCCCCGACCAGGAGGCGCTCTTCAGGCAGCTTGCGTCCCAGGGACTCTAGCGCGTCTCCCAGCCGGTGTGACCGATTCACTACTGCATGTCAACATGCAGCCAGGTGTGGGGTCCGACACGGAGAGGGGGTGTCGCCAGGGATAAACAATGTCTGGATTGAATGACGCCACTCTCCACCTGGCGGCCGCGGATTTCCTCTACCTTCTCGACCATACCTACCCGCGAAGCGCCAGCCTCCAACTGGTGGGCAATCGCTACAATCTGGACGCCCTGCACCGCCACCTCCTCCATCGTGGAGTCTTCGCTCGCGAGGAGTCGAAAAAGCGGCGTTCTCGCCTCCTCTCCCCGGATCGGCTCGTGGGCGCCCGACTCCTGGTGGACGGCCATAACGTCCTCATCACGGTCGAGAGCGCCCTCGCGGGCAGGCCGCTCATCGCCGCCACCGACGGCGTGATCCGCGATGTTGCCGGGATTTCGCACCGTTACCACATCTCATCTCTCACCCGCGAGGCTATCGACAGCACCGTGCTCCTCCTCAAGGTCTACCCTCCTCGGGAGACCCTGTTTCTCCTCGACGCTCCCATCCGGCAGAGTGGCGAGCTGGCCGCTCTTCTCCGAGTCGGCTTGAAGAAGCTCGGGCTCCCGGGTGACGCGCAGACGGTCAAGGTGCCCGAGGCGGACCTCGTCGACCCCCACGCCGTTGTCGCAACTAGCGATTCTGCGGTTCTGGACCGGGCCAAGCAGGCCGTTGATCTCACCGGAGCGGTAATCCGCTCCCTGGGTCGACCGCTTCGAATGATCGACTTCACGGAGCTGGGTATCTAGCCCTCGGAGGCGTTTCGCCCAGTCGGCTTGCCTCTGCGGGATTGCCTTATTCGCCCAATCGCGGTTACGCTATGTCCCGGTCCCTGAGAGAGGCTCGCGGGGATTGACCTTCCACTCAGCCAACTGCTCCGGCATCGCTCATGATCGTCCTTGAAGATGTGACAAAGACCTACCTACTCGGCGAGGAGCAAATTGTCGCCGTCGACAACCTCCGTCTCAGGGTCCAGTCGGGGGAGTTCGTGGCCGTCATGGGCAAGAGCGGCTGTGGGAAGACCACGCTTCTTAGCCTCATCGGTGGCCTGGACCGGCCTGACAGCGGGCGCATCCTCGTGAACGGCCAGGATATCACCCGCCTGGGTGACGGCGAGCTTACCCGCTACCGCCGTGACCAGGTG
>JAGFXI010000387.1 GCA_017861095.1 Deltaproteobacteria bacterium
TGTTCCTGAGGGGTCATCTCATCATCGTCGGATTCGGCTTGAACGGGAGAAATGTGGCCCACGCGGCGAAGCGGGCGGGGATCCCCTACGTGATCCTCGAGATGAACCCCGAAACTGTTCGGAAAGAGAAAAGCGGCGGTGAACCAATCTCCTATGGTGATGCCGCGCACGAGGCTGTTCTCCAGCAGGCAGGGATCGAGCAGGCTCGAGTCATGGTGGTGGCCATCTCAGACCCGGCGGCGACGCGAAGAATCACGGCAACCGCGCGCACACTCAACCCAACCCTTCACATCATCGCCCGCACCCGTTTCTTTCCGGAGATCGAGCCCCTTCGCGAGCTTGGAGCGAATGACGTCATCCCGGAAGAGTTCGAGACCTCCGTGGAGATCTTCACGCGGGTCCTGGATAAGTATTTCCTGCCCCGAGACGAGATCGATCGCCTCGTTTTGGAGGCGCGGGCGGGTGGTTACGAGATGTTCCGGAGTCTCTCCCACGAAGCTGTGCCACTCTGCAACCTGGAACTCCATCTGCCCGACATGGAGGTGACTACGAGGCGGGTGCGCCGAACCTCCCCTCTGGCGGGGAAATCTCTCGCGGAAGTTGAACTTCGTACCAGATACGGCATCACCCTTCTCGCTATCAGGAGGGGAGGCGAGGTGCTCGCGAACCCAAGCGGCGAGATGGGGATTCTCGCCGGAGATATCCTCATTGTCATGGGCGCCCCGGCAAACCTTGCCGGGGTCGCGAATCTCTTCTAGCCCGCAGCATCCACGAGACCCCGTGGGCGGGCTAGCGCTTCGCCGTGGGCGCGACCAAACGCCCTCTGGCCACGATGTCAGGGACCTGTACCAAGGCGACTCCTGCCACCACCAGAACAGTTCCCAGCCAGAAGAGGGGACCGAGGTCCTGCTCGCCGCTCAGTATTCCAAACCCGGCGAGAACGGCCGACAGAGCGGCGGTTGCGGGGGGCTGGGCGTTGGTGCAGATCGCCACCTGGACCGGGCCCAAATAGCGGAGGAGAAGGTTCCAGGCGAGCATCATGGCCACACTGGTGATCAGTACCATGTAGACAAGGCCTAGCCAGGCGCCGAGGTGGACGGCGGCGAAGTCCATGGTAACAAGCGTGTGCCCGGAGATGGGAGTCATGACCAGGGCACCGAGAATCAGGCTCCAGGCGGTCACGGCTCGTGGGTCGCGCTCCTGGCAGGTCCGGCCTGCGGCCACGGTGTAGACCACCCAGGCGAGCACGGCGGCAAGGACCCAGAGATCTCCCGAGCGCATCTCCACGACAGCGGCTCCCTGCTCCCAGGGGCGGAGGATGATCACCACTCCCAAAAGGGCCGCGAGAACGCCGCCCACGTTGCGGCGCGACGGCCATCGCCGCTCGAGAACGCTGGCGAGGAGAAGGACGCCGAGGGGGGTTAGGGCGTAGAGGAGAGCCGGATGGCTGGGAGCCGTGAGTTTCAACCCCCGGAGGAAGGTGTACTGGTTGAGGGGAACGAGGATGATGCCGAGGATGAGAAGCCTCAGCCACTCGCCCGCGGTGAAGCGCGGGCGAGGGATGGCCCAGCCGCTGAGCAGGAGGAGGCAGACGGCTGCGCCCAGGGCCCGGGCCAGGGTGAGGGCGCCTGGGTCCGCAAAGCCCACCGCCGCCTCCTTGCCCAAGACATAGGTGCCTGCGGCGAGGACCACATGGGCTGCCATGAGGGTGTAGCTCGTTGCACGTCGCATCGTCTCGAGGCTCTTTCCCCTTGATCTCGCCTGGGCGACCATTATCCCTCAGAAGGATAGCCAGCCCGCTCCCGAAGGGGCATCATATCCCCGGCTGTGAGCTTTGTCATCTCGCCCTCTCCGCGCAGGGCGGGAACCGCTCACAGGTGTGGGGTGCAACCGCAAGATTCCTCTCCCTCTGATTAGGGGGAGAGGATGAAGGTGAGGGGGTGCCCGGTGACTCCCCATCTCATCCCTTCCGCAGATCAAATGTAGGGTGGGCACCGCCCACCAAATGGACGAAGCACATCTCCCAGCGGGCCTTGCCCCCCTGCAATCGCCCCCTGCCGAACCCAAGGAAGCGTAGGGCCGATCTCTGTATCGGCCCACAGGGTGGTTTCGGAGACCCGCCCTACGTTTTTCGTGGACCCGTGGACTCAGGCCGCGATGAATTGCTGGGTGGGCACCGCCCACCAAACGGCCCCCTTTGACTTTCGGCGGGCGGTGATTAGTTTAACCACACCTGAGTTTCGATCTTATTTCGAAGAATCCTCAGAGAGGGAAAACCAATGCGTTCCGAGGAAAGAACGGTATTCATCAGCGGGGCCAACAGGGGCATCGGCCTGGGAATGGCGCTCCTCATGGCCGGGAAAGGGTACACGGTCTTTGCCGGCTATCGGGAGGAGGCACGTGCGGAACGACTCTTCCAGAAGGCGCCTGAGGACGGTCCCGTCGTTCCGGTCAAGGTGGACGTGACGCGGCAGACTGATCTGAGAGGGCTCGTCGATACGATCGCCTCCCGGGCGGGCCACCTCGACATCCTCATTAACAGTGCGGGCATCAACCCCGGCAAGGCTGGAGGGATCGACAGCCTGAGTTTGAAGGATTTCACCGAGAGCTTCGTCGTCAACGTGGGCGGGCCGTTCCTTGCCACCCGGTATCTCCTGCCTCTTTTGAAGGAGGGGAGGGAGAAGAAGGTGGTGAACATCACGTCGGTCATGGGCTCCATCCAATTGAGCACCGGCGACATGGTGCCTTATCGCGTGTCAAAGGCGGCCCTCAACATGCTGACCAAGAACCTGGCTATCGCCTACCAGCCTTACGGGATCACGGTGGTGGGCCTGCATCCGGGCTGGGTCCGGACCGACATGGGCGGCCCCGAGGCGCCTCTAAGCGTCGAGGAATCCGTGAACGGGAGCGGGGACCCGCCCGGTCGAGCTCTCGTTCAAAGTCTTCGGCTTCGGACCCGACCCATGGGGTGGGTATCGATCGGGCTTCGAGGCGACGACGGTCCTCAAGCGGAGCGACTACGTGATCACCTGGGGACTTGATTTACCGGGCGGCGGGCCGGTGGGAGACGAGGTGGAGGTGACTCTCCTCATCGAGGGAGTCAAGCTCGGCCCGGACGGAAGTCCGGTGAAGCTGAAATAGGGAACAACAGACTACACGCCTGTTTCGACAAGGCCCTGCCGGCCTTGCTGCCCTTCATCCGGACACACAAGCCAGTCTAGGTGGACTTTTCGGCGATATGCACCTAAGATGCTACGATTGGAGCCCTAAAGCGGTATAAGAGGTTCACCTATGAATACAAAGTACACGGCAGTTGTCAAGAAGGAAGGGGATTGGTGGATCGGATGGATCGAAGAAGTCCCGGGTGTGAACTGTCAGGAGCA